>NZ_JBPQTW010000257.1:0-8970 GCF_051386535.1 Streptomyces sp. URMC 127 | reverse complement strand
CGGCTGGACGGCCGGGCGGGGGCCCAGCTGGTAGGTGCATTTGAGCTGCACCTTGATGGTGACCTCGTCGTCGGTGGTGTGCCCGGGGGCGGTGTGGCTGAGGTGCCAGTCGATGCCGTGGTCGGGGAAGGGCTGGGCCAGCGAGCAGCCCGCCGCCGCGGCGACGGCGTGCAGATAGCCGATCTGGAGCGTCTCCATGCAGGCGGTGGTGGCGAGCGAGCCGCGTGCGGGGGCCGGGGGCCCGGGGGCCGCGGTGAGCCCTGCGGGCCCGGACAGCAGCCCGCCGGGCTCGGGCCGCGGGAACGCCATGTCCGAATCCTTCCGGGCGACTTCGGGCGTTCGATCCGTACATCTGTGTTGTTTCCTTTGCAACTCCCGTGCAAACAACGGCGGTTCGCATGACACTGCGGCCGGGTATCACCTGCCGGGGAGGGTGAAACACGCCATTCGCCGGGCAAGTGCGAGGAGTTGTGGACATGTGCTGGTTCGAGGGACCACTGGCCGCGTTCGACACCGAGACCACCGGGGTGGACGTCGAGCACGACCGGATCGTGCAGGCGGCCCTCGTGGTGCAGCCGGCGGCCGAGGCGCCTGCGGTCGTGACGCGCTGGCTGGTCGACCCGGGAGTCCCGGTGCCGGAGGGGGCCGTGGCGATACACGGGCTGACGGACGCCTACCTGCAGCGGAACGGCCGGTGGCCGGCGCCGGTCATGGAGGAGGTGGCGCGGGCGCTGGCCCGGCAGGCGGCGCGTGCGACGCCGCTGGTGGTGATGAACGCCCCGTTCGACCTGACGCTGCTGGACCGCGAGTTGCGCCGGCACCGGGCCGCGTCGCTGGCCGACTACCTGGGAGCGGCCCCGCTGTGCGTGATGGACCCGTGGGTGCTGGACAAGCACCTGGACCGCTATCGCAAGGGGCGCCGGACGCTGACGGACCTGTGCGCGCAGTACGGGGTGGAGCTGACGGGCGCGCATGACGCGGCGTCGGACGCGCTGGCGGCGCTGCAGGTGGTGCGGGCGGTGGGGCGCCGGTTCGCGGCGCGGCTGGAGCGGCTGAGCCCGGCGGAGCTGCACGCGCGGCAGGCGGTGTGGCACGCGGCGCAGGCGCGGGGCCTGCAGGCGTGGTTCGCGCGGAACGGGACGGAGGAGGCCTGCGACCCGGCGTGGCCGCTGCGGCCCGCGCTGCCGGCCGCGGCGTGAGGGCGGCCTCGGGGGCGCGGCAGGGCCGGGCACCCGGAGGTGCGGGCGGGCAACGCACAAGGCCGGTCCGTCTCTTGACGGACCGGCCTTGCCTGTGTGTGGGCGATACTGGGATCGAACCAGTGACCTCTTCGGTGTGAACGAAGCGCTCTCCCGCTGAGCTAATCGCCCGGGATTCGTGCGGGGTTTCCCCCGGCAACGCACTGAACAATACAGGTCGTGGCGGCTCTCCATCAAATCCCCGGGCCGCCGCCCGCCAGCAGGGCCCGCAGGCCGCGCCGGCCGGCGCGCATCATCCAGGCGTGGTTGGCCACGAAGAGGGGCCTCGCGGGCAGAGCGAGGCGCCTGAGGAGGGGCTTGCGGGCTTCGACGTCCTGCTCGTAGCGGGCGGTGCAGGCGGCGGGGCCGTGCGGGAGGACGGTCCAGCGGGCCCAGCCCTCGAGGTCGCCCGTCATGGCGATCTCCAGGACGCGGGCTTCGGGGTCGTGCCGGGTGGAGCGGACGGCCACGGTCAGGTCGTAGGGGAGGAAGGAGCGGACGCGGACCGTGCCGGAGGTGGCACCGGCCCGGCGGACCTCGCGGATCTGCGGCCACCAGCGGGAGTAGCCGTCGACGGCTTCGAGGCGGGCGTAGACGGCGTCGGGCGGGGCGGCGAGGGCCCAGGCGCCGTGGAAGCGGTAGCGGTGGGAGCGGGCCGCGGCCGGGAAGGGCATGGGGCCAGCGGACAACGAAAGACCGAGGGTCCGCAAGGGGTGAACCTCGCGGACCCTCGGTCCTGTGATGTGGGCGATACTGGGATCGAACCAGTGACCTCTTCGGTGTGAACGAAGCGCTCTCCCGCTGAGCTAATCGCCCGGGCGCACCGCAAACATTACCGCATGTCAGACGGTGCTTTGAACCGCCGGCGGGCCGGTCAGCCGCCGGCCTTCCACGGCATGACCATGCCGAACTTCCAGAGGTAGATCCCGACGAGCGCGCCGGCGATCACCAGGCCCGTCACGGTGAGGATGATGTTGCGCCGCCGGACGCGGGGGTCGAGGGCGCGCTGGGCGGCCTCGGTGACCTTGCGCTTGGTCCAGCGCAGCACGAGCTGGGCCCAGACGAACTCGGTGGCCCAGATGGCCATGCCCGCGAAGATCACGAGCCAGCCGGGGCCGGGCAGGGGCAGCATGATGACGCCCGCGACGACGACGGCCAGGCCGACGACGAAGACGCCCACCTGCCAGCTCAGGTGCAGGGGCCGCGAGCGCTTGATGAAGTGGGGGGCGCGCGATCCGAGGGCGGGCTCGCCCGCGTCCCCGCCCCGCGTGCCGTCCCCCGTCGCGGCGGCGTCCCGCCGCCGGTCACTCTCCGCATTCATGCGCCCCAACCTACCGGACCGATCCGGAACTCACCGGAATGGCGGTATTACGTCGTGAACGACTGGGCCGTCCGAGGTATCCGAACAGTCTCAAAACGGTCAGAGGGGTTTACAACGGCACCGTAGGTGGCATGTCGATTTCGCCGACGTGCGAATCCCCGAGCGCACACTGAGCGAAAGGCCCTGGCGCTTATGAACACCACGGTCAGCTGCGAGCTGCACTTGCGCCTCGTCGTGTCGAGCGAATCCTCACTGCCTGTCCCCGCAGGCCTGCGGTACGACACGGCCGATCCGTATGCCGTGCACGCCACGTTCCACACCGGAGCCGAAGAAACGGTCGAATGGGTGTTCGCCCGCGATCTCCTCGCCGAGGGGCTCCACCGGCCCACCGGCACCGGCGACGTCCGCGTCTGGCCGTCCCGCAGCCACGGTCAGGGCGTCGTGTGCATCGCGCTGAGCTCCCCGGAGGGCGAGGCGCTGCTGGAGGCCCCCGCACGGGCCCTGGAGTCCTTCCTCAAGCGGACGGACGCCGCGGTGCCGCCGGGCACCGAGCACCGTCACTTCGACCTGGACACGGAGCTCTCGCACATCCTGGCGGAGAGCTGAGTCCGGACCGGGGCTGACCCGGAGCGCGCCGGCCGACTCGGGGAGGCCGCGCGCCGCATCTCGCACAGAGGGCACGGCACGGCGCCGTCGTCCGCGGACCACCGCGGGCGGCGGCGCCGTCGCGCTACCGGCCGCGCGAGCGCCGGCCAGCCAGTAAGGTCGGGGGCCGCGGTCGAACACTTGCCGCCTCCGTCCGGCCAGGGAGCGTACGAACGTGCAGATCAACCACGACACCAAGGCGGCGCTCGACTCCGTCGTCGATCTCCTCAACGCGGGTCCGCAGAACCTGGCGGAGCTGCGCTCCTTCGTGGCGCGGCACGGGATCACCAGTGTGGTGCCGCGGGAGCGGGACGTGGCGGCGGTGCGGTCGGTGCGCGAGCGGTTCGGACAGGTCTTCGACGCGGAGAGCACGGGCGAGGCGGCCCGGCTGATCAACGAGCTGGTCGCCGAGGCCGGGACGACGCCGCAGCTGAGCGCGCACGACGGCTACGACTGGCACGTGCACTACTTCGCCCCCGGCGCGTCGGTGGCCGAGAACCTCGCGGCGGACGGGGCCATGGCGCTGGCCTTCCTGCTGGTGGCCGGCGAGCGGGACCGGCTGCGGCGGTGCCAGGCGCCGGACTGCGGGCACGCCTTCGTGGACCTCTCCCGCAACCGCTCGCGGCGCTACTGCGACGGGCGCACGTGCGGGAACAGACTGCACGTGGCCGCGTACCGGGCGCGGCGCCGGGGCGCGGAGACCGAGGCCGAGGGGCCGGCCGCGAAGGTCTGAATCCGGGCAGGCTCCGGGGCTCCGGCCGCCTTTCCCGCTCGGTTCTCCGCCGAAGGTCCCGGGAAATCACGGGCGGATGAATACACACCTGGTGAATTACCCGGAAACGACTGCAGATGCGTTATGCACCTCCACCGGGACAGGGCGCGCTACGGGCCCGGATTCGGGCACGCGGCTATCCCGCCGGGGCGGCGTCCCGGCGTGCGGGCACGACGGCCCGTCATATTCCGTGCTTCTTCAGAATGGCCTCGATATCCGAGAAGTCCTCGCCGTCGGCCGATTTCTTCGCCCCGCCCTGCGGGCGGCCCGCGGCGCGGCCCGGGCCCGGTGACGGAGCGGAGGCACCGGGGGCCAGGGCATCGCGCTGAGCACCCGCCTGCGCCGCCCGGCGCTCCTTGCGGCCGCCGCCGAGGCGGCGCCGCTCGGCCACCCTGCTCACCAGGAACAGCAGCGCGGAGAGTGCGAGGACCCCGAAGCCGGCCCAGACGCTCGGCTTGAAGACGACGTCGGTGAGCCAGTCGACGATCCCGGTCAGGACCAGCCCGATGGGCACGAGGGAGAAGGCGGCGATCCGCGTCGCCGCGAGGAGGCGCTTGCGGTAGGCGGTGAGCGCGGCGATGCCGAGGCCCGCCGCGGACACCGCGGCGCAGATGGTCGAGGTCAGCATCGGGCTCCTCCTGCTGTTCGCTGCCGGGCTCGCCCTTCCATCGTGCACCGCCCGCCGCCGGACGGGCCACGGCCGGAGGGCCGGCTCAGGGAGATCTCGGGGTCATCCCCCAGGGCAGCTCATCCCTGAGGACCAGGAGCCAGGGGGCCGGGAGAAGGCCGGAGCGGCAAGGAGGCCGCGAGGGGCCGGGCGGACCCGGAGGGCCGCCGCCCCCGCCGCCTGGAAGACTGGCCGCATGAGCGAGACCAACACCGCCCCCGTCGTCCTCGACGTGTGGTGCGAGCTGCAGTGCCCCGACTGCCGCACCGCCCTGGACGACCTGCGGGCCCTCCGCGCGCGCTACGGCGACCGGCTGGAGCTGCGGCTGCGGCACTTCCCCCTGGAGAAGCACAAGCACTCCTACGCCGCGGCGCAGGCCGCGGAGGAGGCGGCCGAGCAGGGGCGGGGCTGGGAGTACGCGGAGGCCGTGCTGGCCCGCGCCGAGGAGCTGGGCACGCGCGGCGAGAAGCTGCTGACCGAGGTGGCGGACGGGCTCGGGCTGGACGCCGAGGAGGTGGACACCGCCCTCGTCGACGGCCGCCACATGCTGATCGTGGACGCGGACCAGGCCGAGGGCAAGGCGATCGGCGTGACGGGCACCCCCACGTACGCCGTCGGCGGCGAGCTGCTGGACGGCAGCAAGGACCAGCAGGGGCTGCGCGAGCGGATCGAGGAGATCGTGGACGGTCTCCTCGGTCAGGCCTGACCGGCGGGCTCCGGCCCTCCGGTGCCTCCCGGCCTCTGGACAGGCCCTTAAATCTGGACCGGCCCTTAAAGCAGCGGTTTGTACAAGTGGTACGCCGTCGGCACGTAGCCCAGCGACTCGTACAGCCGCAGGGCGGGAACGTTGCCGGCGAAGACGTTGAGGCCGAGGGTCCGCGCACCGCGCGCGAGCACCTCGGCCTCCGCCAGCAGCATCAGTGACCTTCCGTGGCCGTTTCCCCGGTGCTCGGCCGCGACCTCGACGCCGAAGACGAAGGCGTCCGGCTCACCGGGCCCGGCGGCGTCGCGCACGGCCGCCCAGAGCGTGCCGACGGCCGTGCCCCGGTGGGTGAGGACCCGCAGCACGGCGCCGTCGGTGTCCACGCCGCCGGGCAGCAGGGCCCGCTCGTCGGCCTCGGCCTTGGCGCGGGCCTGGTCGGCGGGGACACCGCGGTCGGCCCAGTCCCGTACGTAGCCCTCGCGGGACTCGGCGCGCCAGCCGGGGTACTCGTCCACGGTCATCCGCCGCCCTTCGGTGCCTTCGGGCAGCCGGGGGGCGGCGGTCAGCGTTTTGACCATGTTCCGGCTGCGCTCGGTGTAGCCGAGGGCGGCAGCCAGGCCGAGGCCCACCTCGGCGCCGGCGTCGACGGACACCTCGATGCGGGCGCAGCCCCAGCCCCGCAGCACCTCCTCGGCCGCGAGCGCGGCGACGGTGCCGCGGCCGCGGTGGCGGTCGGCCTCGTCGATGGCGAGCCGGACGATGCGGCCGACGGCCGGTCCGAAGCGGTGGTCCGTGGCCAGGTCGACGGCGCCCACGGGCCGGCTGTTGACGCAGACCTCGTACGGACGGGACCTGGCGCCGCCGGGGCCGCGCTGCTCTGGTGCGGTGGGCCGCAAGGTGGTGGTCATCCTGGTGTTGTACCGGCCCGGCGGTCCCGCGTCACGGGGTTTTGCGGGGGCGGCGACGGGCGCCCCCGCGGGCCGCCACGGCGCTTACGGACCGGCACGCCGCTTGCGGGCGGCCGCGGCGCTCAGGTGGCTGCCGGCGCTTACGGGTCGAGGTCCGCCGCCGACTGCTCGGCGAAGATCCGGGCGGCCTTGGCGGTGACCGGGCCCGGGACCCCGGGCAGTTCCCGGCCGTCGACGGCGCGGACGGGCTGGACGTCGCGGAGGGAGGAGGTCAGGAAGATCTCTTCGGCCTGCTCCAGGACGTCGTAGGGCAGCTCCGTCTCCTTGGCGCCGGCCCACTCCAGGACGAGGGCGCGGGTGATGCCGGCGAGGCAGCCGGAGGCGAGGGGCGGGGTGTGCAGCTCCCCGTCGAGGACGACGAAGACGTTGGAGGCGGTGCCCTCGCACAGCGCCCCGGTGGTGTTGGCGAGGAGGGCCTCGGTGGCGCCGTGCTCCTTCGCGCGGGCGAGGGCGATGACGTTCTCGCCGTAGGAGGTGGATTTGACGCCGGCCAGGGCGCCGCGTTCGTTGCGGGTCCAGGGCACGGTCACGACGGCGGCCGTGGCGGCGGGCGGGGGCGTCTCCGCGACGGCGACGACGAGGGTGGGGCGCGCGGCGCCGCGCTCGGAGCCGAGCGGGGCGAGGCCTCCGGTGTAGGTGATGCGCAGGCGGCCGAGCGGCACGGGCTCGGCGTCGAGGACGGCCGTGCAGGCGCGGCGGACCTCGTCGAGGTCGGGCTCGGGCAGGCCGAGGGCGCGGGCCGAGGCGGTGAGCCTGGTGAGGTGGCGGGTGAGGGCGAAGGGGCGGCCGTGGACGGCCTTGAGGGTCTCGAAGACGCCGTCGCCGACGGTCAGGCCGTGGTCGAGGACCGAGACGCGCGCGCTGTCGGTGTCGTGGAGCGAACCGTTGAGCCAGATCGTCACCTGATCGTCCCTCCGAGCGGCTGATGGGTGCCCGACGCTATCGCGAGCAGCCGGGAAGCCTTGAGTTCCGTCTCGGCCCACTCCCGCTCGGGGTCGGAGCCCCAGGTGATGCCGGCGCCGGTGCCGAAGCGGAGGACGGGGCCCGGGGCGGCGGTGCGGTCGATCCAGAAGGTGCGGATGCCGACGGCGAGCTGGCCGGTGCCGCGGTCGGCGTCGACCCAGCCGATGCCGCCGCAGTAGGGGCCGCGGGGGGCGGTCTCCAGGTCGCGGATGATCTGCAGGGCGCTCTCCTTGGGAGCGCCGGTGACCGAGCCGGGCGGGAAGGTGGCCGAGAACAGCTCGGCCCACCCGGCGCCGTCGGCGATGCGCCCGCGCACGGTGGAGACGAGGTGGACGAGCCCCGGGTGGGGTTCGACCGCGCAGAGTGCGGGGACGGTCACGGAGCCCGTGGTGCAGACGCGCCCGAGGTCGTTGCGGACGAGGTCCACGATCATCACGTTCTCGGCGTGGTCCTTCTCCAGCAGGTCGGCGGCGGTGCGGCCGGTGCCCTTGATGGGGCCGGACTCGACCGTGCGGCCGGTGCGGCGCAGGTAGAGCTCGGGGGAGGCGGTGGCGACCTCGACGCCGTGGGCGGGCAGGCGTATGCAGCCCGCGTAGGGGGCGGGGTTGCCGTGCGCGAGGAGGGCGGTCAGCGCGTCGACGTCGGCCGCGCCGGGATCGGGCAGGGGCGCGCTCAGGACGCGGCAGAGATTGGCCTGGTAGACCTCGCCGGCCGCGATGTGCTCGCGGATGCGGCGCACGCCCGCGGTGTAGGCGGCGCGGTCCAGGGAGCTCGTCCAGTCCCCGGCGGCCGGGCCGCGCCAGTGCGCGCGGTCCGCGGGGCGGGGCGGGGCGGGCCGTACGTCGCCGAAGCGCGCGCAGGTCAGCCGCCCTTCGAAGTCCGCGACCACGGCCCACCAGCCCGTGGATTCCAGGGCTGCCGGGTCGCGGGTGACGTCGCGCAGATCGGTGGCGAGGAGGCCGCCGAAGCGGGCCATCGGAGGGAGGCTCGGGGCGAAGCTGTGCACGTCACCGAGTCTATGGCGGGGCCGTCCGGAGCGGCCCGGGCGAACAATCAGGGCAGCACGCTGCGGAAACGGAATTTGAGCTGGCGCCGGAATCCGCTAGAGTTCAACACGTCGCCGGGACGCGGAAGCGAACCGGACAGACACTGCGGACGTAGCTCAGTTGGTAGAGCACCACCTTGCCAAGGTGGATGTCGCGAGTTCGAGTCTCGTCGTCCGCTCGAGTTGGGGGATCTTCCCGAACCCCCGCACTCCTGGTGGAGTGGCCGAGAGGCGAGGCAACGGCCTGCAAAGCCGTCTACACGGGTTCAAATCCCGTCTCCACCTCCAAGGACGATTAGCTCAGCGGGAGAGCGCTTCCCTGACACGGAAGAGGTCACTGGTTCAATCCCAGTATCGTCCACCAGGTCCTCACGGACCTTCCCGCGCGATTAGCTCAGCGGGAGAGCGCTTCCCTGACACGGAAGAGGTCACTGGTTCAATCCCAGTATCGCGCACGCTGCACCTGCGGTTTCCGCAGTGCGTCCCGGACGATTAGCTCAGCGGGAGAGCGCTTCCCTGACACGGAAGAGGTCACTGGTTCAATCCCAGTATCGTCCACAGGGTCGTCACCGACCTTCCCGCGCGATTAGCTCAGCGGGAGAGCGCTTCCCTGACACGGAAGAGGTCACTGGTTCAATCCCAGTATCG
>NZ_JBPQTW010000256.1:0-9017 GCF_051386535.1 Streptomyces sp. URMC 127 | reverse complement strand
CCCCCCCCCCCCCCCCCCCCACGGCGTTGTGATTCGGCCACCGGGCCGGGTAAGGTAAGGGTTACCTTATTGATCAATCCCGGCTGGGCGGTGAACCGCGTGTACGTCTGCTCGTGCTTCGGCATCACGGAGCAGCAGGTGCGTGAGCATGCGGGCAAGGGCGCGTGCACGCCCCGGCAGATAGCCTCCGCCTGCAAGGCGGGCACCGACTGCGGCAGCTGCGTGCGCCGCATCCAGGCCCTGCTCGGCCGCGGGGCGTGCCCGCGCCGCGAGCTGGCCGACCAGGGCGAGCCCGGCGTGCTCAGCGCCGAGATACCCGCGCTGGCGCAGTCCCGGGCGGCCTAGCCGCTCCCGCGGGGCTCAGTCCGCCCCGCCGTTCTCCTGCTCGATGAACTGTGCGATGTACAGCGCCTCGCCGAGCTTCTCGATCAGCTCCAGCTGGGTGTCGAGGTAGTCGATGTGGTCCTCCTCGTCCGCGAGGATCGACTCGAAGATGTTGGCCGAGGTGATGTCGCCCTTGGCCCGCATGACCTCCACCCCGCGCCGCAGGCGGTCGATGGCCTCGACCTCCACCTGCCGGTCGGCCTGGAACATCTCCGTGATGCTCTGGCCGATCCGGACGTGGAAGAGCCGCTGGTAGTTGGGCAGCCCCTCCAGGAAGATGATCCGGTCGGTGAGGGTCTCCGCGTGCCGCATCTCGTCGAAGGACTCGGCGCGCGTATGTGACGCGATCTTGGTCCAGCCGTGGTGCTCCTGCAGCTTCGCGTGCAGGAAGTACTGGTTGATCGCGGTCAGCTCGGCCGTCAGCTGTTCATTGAGGAACTCGATGACCTCGGGGTCGCCCTGCATCGCAGAGGCTCCTTCCAAGCAGGGGTGACTGGCAGGTTGCGCGCATCCTCGCACCGCCCTCGGTGACCGTCCAGTAAGTGCACACTTAGTGGGAGTTGTCCGTATAGGGGAACCCCTGGTCACGGGCGCCCCGAAAGGTCTGACACCATGGATGTCATGGGGCCCTCTGAAGACACCGAAAGCCGCAAAGGGGAGCTCCCCCAGCCACCGCCGGGCGGTACCCCCGCGCTGCCTCCGGGGCAGCGCCTCCAGCGCGGCTGGCCGGTGACGCACTACGGCCCCGTGCCGAGGTTCAAGCCGGACCGCTGGGAGTTCCGCGTCTTCGGCTCGACCGCCGACGGGGACAAGCACTGCTGGACGCACGACGAGTTCACCGCCCTGCCGTACACGACGGTCACGGCCGACCTGCACTGCGTCACGAAGTACAGCGTCCTCGGCGCCGAATGGGGCGGCGTCTCGGCCCGTACGATCCTCGGACTCGCCCCGCCCGCGCCCGGCGTCACCCATGTGATGGTGTGGGCCGAGTACGGCTTCAGCTCGAACCTGCGGCTGGCCGACTTCACCGCCGAGCAGACGATCTTCGCCACGCACAAGGACGGCGAGCAGCTCACCGCCGAGCACGGCTTCCCGGTCCGCCTCGTCGTGCCGCACCTGTACGCCTGGAAGGGGCCCAAATGGGTGCGGGGCGTGGAGTACATGACCGCGGACCGGCGCGGCTTCTGGGAGGAGCGGGGCTACCACAACATCGGTGACCCCTGGCGCGAGCAGCGCTACTCCTACCAGGAACAGCCCGGGGAAGGCCCCGAGCTCTAGCCGCGCCCTAGCAGGCGCCCGCGCGGAGCTCCTTCAGGCGGGCCACGTCCGCGGCGTGCCCCTCCTTGCCCCCCGGCGTCTCGATCGTGAGCGGCACGCCGGCCGTCGCCGGGTGGCGGAACAGCTCACCGAACGGGTCGGCGCCGATGTGACCGGCCCCGATGTTCTCGTGCCGGTCCAGGTGCGCGCCCACGGCGGCCTTCGAGTCGTTGGCGTGGATCAGCTTCAGCCTGCCCTCGCCGGTCACGGAGACCAGCTCGTCGAGCGCGGCCTTCATGCCGCCCGGCCCGGCCAGGTCGTGGCCCGCCGCGAAGACGTGGCAGGTGTCCAGGCACACCCCGAGCTTCGGGTGGTGCTCCAGCGCCTCGAAGTACGGGCCCAGGTCCTCGATCAGCGAGCACAGCGAGGCGCCCTGCCCGGCCGTGGGCTCCAGCAGCAGCCACGGGTCGTCGTCGTGGGTCAGCTCCTCCAGCAGCGGCAGGAGCCGTTCGTGCACCTGCGCGAGGGCCGCGCGGCGCGGCCGCCCGCCCGTCGCCGAGCCCGTGTGCACGACGACGCCGCGCGCCCCGATGGCCCGCCCGCGGCGCAGCGAGTGCCGCATCGACGCGACGGACAGCTCGGCCGTCGCCTCGGTGTGCGAGCCGAAGTTGATCAGGTAGGGGGCGTGCACCCACACCGGCAGGGACTCCTGCGCGCACGCGGCGCGGAACTCCTCGTCCTGGCGCGGGTTGCCCGCCGGGGTCGCCCAGCCGCGCGGGTTGGCGACGAAGACCTGCAGGGTCTCCGCCCCGATCTCCCGGGCGTAGGCGAGGCCCGTCTTCGCGAGCCCGCCCGCCACCGGCACGTGGCCGCCCACAGGGTTTCGCGGCCTGCCCGCGGCCGGCTCGTCCACCGCTGCTGTCACGGTCACAGGCCGCCCTTGAGCTTGATGGTGATCGTGTCGCCCTTGGCGGCCTGCTCGCCGCCCTTGACCGACTGGCTGTCCACGGAGTCCTGCGGGAAGAAGAACGGCTTGTCGACCTTCACCTTGAAGCCCGCTTCGGTCAGCAGCCGCTTGGCCTCGGCCTCGCTCTTGCCGGTGACGTCCGGGACCGGCAGCATCTCCCTGCCCTTGGAGACCGTGAGGGTGACCGTGTCGCCCTTGGCGGCCTTGTCGCCCGTGCCGGGGGACTGCTCGGCCACCGAGCCCTTGGCGCGGTCGGAGAACACCTGGGTGTCCGACACCTTCGCCTCGAAGCCCTTGTCGCGCAGCGCGGCCGTCGCGGCGTCCGGGGACATGCCCCGCACGTCCGGCACGTCCAGCGGCGCGCCCTTGCTGACGGTCAGCGCGACCGGAGCCTCCGGCCGGCGCTGCTCGCCCGGCTTCGGGTCGCTGGCCAGCACGGAGCCCTGCGGGGTCTCGGTGCTGAACTGCTTGCCGACCTCGCCGACGGTCAGCCCCGCGCCCTCGATCTTCTTCTTCGCCTCGTCGAAGGGCATGCCGGCGACGTTGGGCACCTCGGCCCGGGCCGGGCCGCGCGACACGGTGATCGTCACCTTGCCGGTGTTGCGGATGCGCTTGCCGGGCGCCGGGTCGGCGGCGATGACGTGGCCGCGCTCGACGGTGTCGCTGAAGTCCTCCTTCGTGCGCACCCCGAGCCCCGCGCCGTCCAGCGTCCGCTCCGCCTTCTCGCGGGTCATGTCCAGGACGGCGGGGACGGTCGTGAACTGGCCCGCGTTGATGTACCAGACGCCGGTGCCGACCAGAACGGCCAGCAGGGCGGCGACCACGGCCACGACCCCGCGCCGCGGCAGCCGCGCGAACCGGCCGCGCGGGCCCGCGGGGGGTGCCGGCGGCACCGGGGGCGCGGGCGGGGCGTCCAGGCGCGTCGTCCGGTTCAGGTGCTGCTCGCCGTCCTCCGCGGGCAGCGGCCGGGCCGCGGGCCTGGGCAGCACGCTCGTCCGGTCCTCGGGACCGGCCGCGCGCCGGCCGGCGGCGGCGCCGGGGAGGGCCTGCGGCGGCTGCGCGTCCAGCTCCTCGTCGCTCAGCCCCTCGCGCACCGTGCGGGCCAGGCCGAGCAGCGCGACCGCGTCGGCCGGGCGCAGCTGCGGGTCGCGGGACGCCGCCTCGGCGACGAGCCCGTCCAGCCCGGCGGCCAGCCCCGGCACGGCCGCCGACGGCGGCGGGACGTCCGCGTGCAGGTGCTGGTAGAGGACCTGGGCCGGGGTGCTGCCGGTGTGCGGCTTGGCGCCCGTCAGCATCTCGTAGAGGACGACGCCGCACGCGTAGACGTCCACGCGCGGATCGGCGGTGCCGTGCTCCAGCTGCTCGGGGGCCAGGTAGGACACCGTGCCGAGGACGGATCCGGTGGATGCGGTGGTGTTCGTGTCCACGGCCCGTACGAGCCCGAAGTCGGCGACCTTCACGCGGCCGTCGTCGCCGATGAGAACGTTCTCGGGCTTCATGTCGCGGTGCACGAGCCCCGCCAGGTGGGCCGCGCCCAGCGCGGCCAGCACCGGCTCCAGGATGTCGAGGGCGGCGCGGGGCTGCAGGGCCCCGCGCTCGCGCAGCACGTCGCGCAGCGTGCACCCCGGTACGTACTCCATCGCCAGATAGACGTACGGGCCGTCGGTGCCCTGGTCGTAGACGCCCACCACGTTCGGGTGGTCGAGGCGCGCGACGGCCTTGGCCTCGCGGATGAAGCGCTCCACGAACGCGGTGTCCGAGGCGAGGCCGGGGTGCATCACCTTGACCGCGAGCACCCGGTCGAGCCGGGTGTCGAGGGCGCGGTAGACCGTGGCCATGCCGCCCACGGCGATGCGGGCCTCGACCCGGTAGCGGCCGTCGAGCACCTGCCCGACCAACGGGTCCCCTAGCGTCGTATCCACGCGACGAGTCTAAAAGGGCGCGGACGGAGCCCTGACCCGGCAAGAACCATGGGACGGGCTCAGCGAAAATTAAGCCCGTCCGGCGTTTGAGGACAAAGGGGTCAGGGGCGGAGCCCCTGCTACTGAGCGAACTCCGGACGTTCCGGATCGAGACGGGCCAAGCCCTCCGCAGGAGACGACGCCTCGGCGAAGTGCCGCTTCGGTATCCGCCCCGCCCGGTACGCCAGCCGCCCCGCCTCGACCGCGTGCCGCATCGCCTCGGCCATCAGCACCGGCTCCTGGGCGCGCGTCACCGCCGAGGCGAGCATGACCGCCGCGCAGCCCAGCTCCATGGCCAGCGCCGCGTCGGAGGCCGTGCCGGCGCCCGCGTCGAGGATCACGGGGACCCCGGCCCGCTCGGTGATCAGCTGGAAGTTGTGCGGGTTTCGGATGCCGAGGCCGGAGCCGATGGGCGACCCCAGCGGCATGATCGCCGCGCAGCCGGCGTCCTCCAGCTTGCGGGCGAGGACCGGGTCGTCGTTGGTGTACGGCAGCACGGTGAAGCCGTCGTCCACGAGGATCTCCGCGGCGTCGAGCAGCTCGACCGGGTCGGGCAGGAGCGTGCGCTCGTCGGCGATCACCTCCAGCTTGACCCAGTCCGTGCCGAGCGCCTCGCGCGCCAGCCGGGCCGTGAGGACGGCCTCGCCGGCCGTGTAGCAGCCGGCGGTGTTCGGCAGCACCCGGATGGAGTGCTTCTCCAGGACGGACAGCACGGAGCCCCGGACGCTCGCGTCGAGGCGGCGCATCGCCACGGTGGTCAGCTCGGTGCCGGAGGCGAGGAGCGCGCGCTCCATCACGTCGAGGCTGGGCGCCCCGCCGGTGCCCATGATCAGCCGGGAGCTGAAGGAGGTGTCGGCGATGGTGAGCAGGTCGTCGGCCATCAGGGCTGATCAGCCTCCCTGCACTGCGGTGAGGACCTCGACGCGGTCGCCGGCGCCGAGCCGCGTGGCGGGCCACTGGCCGCGCGGCACGACGGCCTCGTTGACGGCGGCGGCCACGCCGCCGGGCGCGGTGGTCATGCTCGCCACCAGGCTGTCGAGGGTCAGGCCGTGGGGCACCTCGCGGTGCTCGCCGTTGACGCTGATGCCCATGTGAGCCTCGGGCGTGTCGGTGGGGTCGGTGGGGTTCATGCGGGCAGCTCCTGGAGCGCGTTCGAGAAGCGTCGGGGGGAGAAGGGGCGGGCCTCCTCGGGGAGGCGCCCCGTGGTCAGCGCCTCGGCCATGACGTCGCCGGTCAGCGGGGCGAGCAGGACGCCGTTGCGGTGGTGGCCGGTCGCTGTGTGCAGGCCGGGCAGGGCGGTCGGGCCGAGCAGGGGAGCGTTGTCGGGGGAGCCGGGGCGCAGCCCGGCGGAGGTCTCCACGAGGGGCAGTTCGGTGATGCCGGGCACCAGCTCGTGGGCGTCGCGCAGGAGTTCGTAGACACCGCCGGCGGTGACCGTGGTGTCCCAGCCGAGCTCCTCGGTGGTCGCGCCCAGGACCAGCTCGCCGTTCTCGCGCGGCACCAGGTAGACCGGGCCGCCGCGGACGACCGCCCGCACCGTACGGGAGAGGAAGGGCGCGTACGCGTCCGGGACGCGCAGCCGCAGCACCTGGCCCTTGACGGGCCGCACCGGCGGCAGGACGTCCGCGGGGACGCCCGCGAGGGTGCCGCTGCGGCTGCCCGCGGCGAGCACCACCTGCCCGGCGGGGACGCGGCGCCCGCCGGCGAGCTCCGCGCCCGCGGCCCGGTCGCCGGAGAGCAGCAGCCGTACGGCTTCGGCGCGGTGGAAGGCGACCCCGGCCCGTTCGCAGGCCGTGAGCAGCGCCCGCGCGAGCCTGCGGGGATCGGTCTGGTGGTCCCCGTCGACACGCAGCCCCCCGCGCACGCCCGGCGCGAGCATCGGCTCCAGGCGGCGGCACTCGCGGCCCGTGAGCCACTGCGCGTCCAGGCCGCAGCGCTGCTGCAGGGCGTGCAGCTCGCGCAGGTGCTCCCGGTCGTCGGCGTCGAGGGCGACGGCCAGCGTGCCGCACGCGCGGTAGCCGGTGGCGACGCCGCTCGCCTCCTCCAGCTCGGCCGTGAAGTCCGGATAGCGGCGCGCGGAGGCCAGGTTGAGGGCGAGCAGCGGCTCCTCGCCGTAGTGCAGCTCGGTCACCGCCGCCAGCATCCCGGCGGCGACCCGCGCCGCGCCGCCGCCGGGCGCGGGGTCGGCGACCGCGGTGCGCAGGCCGCGCTGCGCCGCGCGCCAGGCGGTGACGAGGCCGATCAGCCCGCCGCCCACGACGAGGACGTCGCAGGCGGGCACGGCCGGAGTGCGGCCCGGTGTGGTCGTAGACGCGTCCATGAGGCGTCCAGCCCCTCCCTTCGCCGGCATGACCCGGATCAGGTTCGTACGGTCGGAGGCCGGTCAGCCTCCCTCTCAGCCCGGTCGTCCGGGCTCCCGCGAGTGCGTTGTACCGGCCACCCTAGTACGCGCCGGGAGCGCCCCGCGAGGGCCTGTCGACCCGGCGGCGCAGCGGAGCCCGCGCATTCCGCCGGACCCTCGCCGCCGTGGCTGATCGCCGTTGCGGCGGGGTGCTCCTCCCCGGACCCGCCGGGGGACCTGCCCCCGGTACGGACCGGCCGTCGCCCTACAGTGATCAGGTGAGCGAGCACCGGGAAGAACCACTTGCCGCCAGTGAGCGGAGCGTTGTCATCGTGGGCGCCGGAATGGCCGGCGTGCAGACCGCCGTCGCCCTGCGCGAGTACGGCTGGGCCGGCACCGTCACCGTGCTGGGCGCCGAGCCGCACCCCCCGTACGACAGGCCGCCGCTCTCCAAGGCCGTGCTGCTGGGCAAGGCCGAGGGCTCCGCGTTCGAGGTGGACTTCGCCTCGCTCGGGATAGACCTGCAGCTCGGGCGCGAGGCCACGGGCCTGCGCGCCGCCGAGCGCCTGCTGGACACCGCGGCCGGGCCCGTCCCGTACGACATCCTCGTCATCGCCACCGGCGCCGAGCCGGTCCGGCTGCCCGGCAGCGAGGGCCTGCCGGACGTCCACCTGCTGCGCACCCTCGACGACGCCGTGCGGCTGCGGCCGGTGCTGGCCCGCCGGCACGACGTCGTCGCCGTCGGCGCGGGCTGGATCGGCGCCGAGGTCGCGACGGCCGCCCGGGAGGCGGGCTGCGAGGTGACCGTGGTCGAGGCCGCGGACCGCGTGCTGGCCGGCGCCGTGCCCGCCGAGGTCGCCGAGCGCATGGCCCCCTGGTACGCCGAGAGCGGCGCCCGGCTGATGCTCGGCGCACGGGTGGGCAGCGTGGAGCCCGGCGCGGTCGTGCTGACCGACGGCACCCGGCTGCCGGCCGGGGCCGTCGTCGTCGGGATCGGCGCGCGGCCCGCGACCGGCTGGCTGGAGGGCTCCGGCATCGAGCTCGGCGCGGACCGCGCCGTCGTCGCCGACGAGCGGCTGCGCGCCTCGCTGCCCGGGGTCTACGCGGTGGGCGACTGCGCGTCGTTCCCGTCCGCGCGCTACGGCGAGCGGCTGCTCGTCCACCACTGGGACAACGCCATGCAGGGGCCGCGGACCGTCGCCGCGAACATCGTGCTCGGCACCGAGGAGGGCCCGGTCTACGACCCGGTCCCGTACTTCTGGTCCGAGCAGTTCGGGCGGTTCGTGCAGTACGCGGGCCACCACTCCGGCGCCGACGAACTGCTGTGGCGTGGCGACCCCGCGAGCGCCGCCTGGAGCGTGTGCTGGCTGCGCGAGGGGGTCCTCGTCGCCCTGCTGGCCGTCGGCCGGCCCCGGGACCTGGCGCAGGGCCGCAAGCTCATCGAGAAGGGCGCCGCCCTCGACCGGGCGAAGGCCGCCGACGCGTCCGTGCCGCTGAAGTCCGCGGCGCTCTGAGCGGAGCGGGGCGGGGCTCCGGCGGGGGCCGCGGCACCGTGACGCGCCCGGGTCGGGTCAACCCGGCTACCGGCTGTCAGCGGCAGATGGCAGGCTTGTCCCGTGACCGAGATTGACGCAAAGATCGACGCGCTTGTTCCCGCCTGGCTCAACCTCCCCGACGTCGCCGAGAAGCTCGGCGTGGAGGTGACGCGCGTGCGGCAGCTGGTGAAGGAGGGCCAGCTGATCGCCGTCCGCCGGGGCGAGAACAGGGTGCTCATGGTGCCCGCCGCCTTCATCGGCGAGGGCAAGGTCGTCAAGGGCCTGGCCGGGACCCTGACGCTGCTGCGGGACGACGGCTTCAGCGACGAGGAAATGCTGGAGTGGCTCTTCACCGCCGACCCGACCCTGCCGGGCACCCCGGCCGACGCGCTGCGGGAGAACCGCGGCACGGAGGTGAAGCGGCGCGCCCAGGCGCTCGCCGTCTGAGCCGCCGGCCTCCATGCCCTTGTCGCGCAGCTGGACGATGTCGACACCGCCGGCGAGGAGCTGGAGCACCTCGCCGTCTTCGCCGAGGCCGCCCGCCGCCACGGCAAGCTCTTCGCGGTCAACGA
>NZ_JBPQTW010000255.1:0-9033 GCF_051386535.1 Streptomyces sp. URMC 127 | reverse complement strand
GCAGATCCACCACACCCCCCGCCTGCCGCACCGTCCGGGCAACAATCGACAACCCCAGCCCGCTCCCCGGCATGCTCCGGGCCGACGGCGAACGCCAGAAGCGTTCGAAGACGTGCGGAAGCTCGTCCGGGGCGATCCCCGGCCCGTGGTCCCGAACGGTGAGCTCACCAGTCACGCCGGACAGCGACACCTCCACCACCCCACCCGCCGGGCTGAACTTCACCGCGTTGTCCAGCAGGTTCACCAGCGCCCGCTCCAGCGCGGCCGGTTCCCCCCGCACGTACCAGCTCTCCAGCCGCACCCGGAACTCCAGCCCCGCTCCCCGCAGCCGCGCCCGCTCCACCGCCCGCTCGGCCGCCTCGTGCAGGGCGATGACCTGCACGGGCTCGCTCCCGGGCCCCGCATCCGGCCGGGACAGCTCCTGCAGATCACCGATGAGCGCGGCCAGCTCGGCCATCTGCGCCCGTACGCTGGCGAGCAGTTCCTTACGGTCCTCGGCCGGAATCGCCCGCCCGGTCGATTCGCTCCGCACCAGCAGATCGATATTGGTGCGCAACGAGGTGAGCGGCGTCCGCAACTCGTGCCCCGCGTCGGCGATGAGCTGCTGCTGCCGGTCCCGGGAGGAGGCGAGCGCCGCGGTCATCGCGTTGAAGGAGCGCGACAGGCGGGCGATCTCGTCCTCGCCCTCGACGGGGATGCGCACGGCCAGATCCTCCGTGCGGGCGATGTGCTCGACGGCGCCGGTGAGCCGGTCGACGGGCCGCAGCCCGGCACGGGCGATCCACGCGCCGGCGGTGGCGGCAAGGAGAACACCGACACCGGCAGCAACAGCAAGGACGGCGGCCAGGGCATTCAGGGGCCGGTCGATCTCACGCAAGGGCTGGGCGATGGAGACGGCCGTACCGGGGACGGGGCCGGGCGAGGTCGCGACCCGCATCTCCGTGCCGTCGCGGGCGACCGCGTCGTGCAGGGCCTGGTCCTGCTGCCGCTGGGCGACGAGCAGGTCTTCAGCCTCCACCTCGATGGGCGACTTCCCCACCGTGGAGCAGACGAAGCCCTCACCCGTGATGATCTGGACGGTGTAGGGCCGGAAGAGCGTGGACGGCCCGCTGGGCACGGACCCGCAGTTGCGCAGGAGCGTCTTGACGGTGGCGTCGTCCGCGCGGACGCTCGTCAGGGTCGTGTCGCGCTGGTGCTCCAGCTCCTGCCGGGTGACCAGCCAGCAGGCGGCGGCCGCGGCGGCCACGGCGACGGCGACGGCGGCCGCGGTGAGCAGCGCCAGCCGGGAGCGCAGCGGCAGCCGCCGGAATCTCGCGATCACTCGGCGCCGTCCGCCTGCAGGTTGTCCGCCTGCAGGGTGTCCGCCCGCAGGACGTAGCCCACGCCCCGCACGGTGTGCACGAGGCGCGGTTCGCCGCCGGCCTCGGTCTTGCGGCGCAGGTACATGACGTACACGTCCAGGGAGTTGGAGGACGGCTCGAACTCGAAGCCCCACACGGCCTTGAGGATCTGCTCGCGGGTGAGGACCTGCCGCGGGTGGGCGAGGAACAGCTCCAGGAGCGTGAACTCCGTACGGGTCAGCTCGACGGCGCGGCCGCCGCGCGTGACCTCGCGCGTGTCGAGGTTCATCCGCAGGTCGGCGAAGGAGAGGACGGCGGAGGCGGCGGGCGCGGCCGCGGCGTAGGCGCTGCGGCGCAGCAGGGCCCGGATGCGGGCGAGGAGCTCGTCCAGCTCGAAGGGCTTGACGAGGTAGTCGTCGGCACCGGCGTCCAGGCCGGTGACGCGGTCGCCGACGGTGTCGCGGGCGGTCAGCATGAGGATGGGCACGGTGACGCCGGAGGCGCGCAGGCGGCGGGCGGCGGTGAGGCCGTCCATGCGGGGCATGAGGACGTCCAGCACGATCAGCTCCGGATCGTACGAGGCGGTCTTGGCGACCGCGTCGAGGCCGTCGACGGCCAGCTCGGTGGCGTACCCCTCGAAGGCGAGGCTGCGGCGCAGGGCCTCGCGGACGGCGGGCTCGTCGTCCACGATCAGGATGCGGGCGGGCTGGTCGCCGTGGTCGGCGGGGCTCATCTGCGGTACCTCACGGGTGCGGTCTTGCTGCGGTCAGGGCGCTTCTCAGCCTCGCACGGCCGTGCGCTCAGCCGTTGCTGCCACCCGCTCGCAGTTTGGCCAGGTCCGCCTTGACGGTGTCGACGGGGATGGCGAAGCCGAGGCCGACGCTGCCCGCGGATTCACCGGACCCGCCGCCGGAAGCGGGCGCGTACATGGCCGAGTTGATGCCGATGATCTCGCCGTTCATGTTGATGAGGGCGCCGCCGGAGTTGCCGGGGTTGAGGGAGGCGTCGGTCTGGATGGCCTTGTAGGTGGTCTTGGCGGAGCCGGTGTCGCCGTTGTACTGGTTGCCGCCGAACTCGAAGGGCCACTGCGGGACGCCGCGCTGCTGCCCGCCGCGCCCCTCCTCCTTGGAGACGGTCACGTCGCGGTTGAGGGCGGAGACGATGCCGCTGGTGACGGTGCCGGTGAGGCCCTCGGGGGAGCCGATCGCGACGACCTCGTCGCCGACCCGGACCTTGCCGGAATCGCCCAGGGCGGCCGCCTTGAGCCCGCTCGCGCCCTGCACCTTGATCAGGGCGAGGTCCTTGCCGGGGTCGGTGCCGACCACCTTGGCGGTCTTCGCGCTGCCGTCGCTGAAGGCGACCTGCACGGTGTCGGCGCCCGCGATGACGTGGTTGTTGGTGATGATCTCGCCGTCGCCGGTGATGACGACGCCGGAGCCGGTGGAGCGGCCGCTGGTGGTCGTGGCCTTGATCTCCACGATGCTCGGGCTCACGGCCTTGGCGACGGCGGCGACGCCGCCCGCGCTCTTGGAGGAGGCGTTCTGGACGGGCGTCGAGTGGCTGCTGCCGCCGTCCCGGCCGGTCAGCCCGCTCACCAGGGCCGCCGACCCGCCGCCGACGAGCGCGGCGACGACCGCGACGGCGGCGAGCAGTGTGCCGGCCCCGCGGGCGCCGCCCCGGCCACCGCGGTGACCGGACGCCGCGGGCTCCGGCTGCGGCTCGGCGAACCCGGCGTACCGGCTCCCGCCGCCCCCGGCACCACCCGCCCCGTCGCCGGGCCAGACGGTCACACCACTGGCGGTGGTGACCGGCTGCCGCGGCGGGTACGCGGGAGGCCGGGGGTACGCGTAGGGCTGCTGCGGCTGGGGTTCCTGGGCCTGGGCGCCATAGGGGCGAGTGTTGTCCGTCATGCCGCCGACTCTGCGGCCCGAACATGAGAACTGTCTGAGGGGCCACTGAAAACGGCCCGAGAAGTCTGTTCGCTCGATATAAGGCCGCATGAGGCGGACGGGGCCGGGCGTACGCAGGAGGCAGGCAGCCTTCGTGCGCTCTCGCGGCCCGCGCGCTCGTCCGCAGCGAGCGGAGGCTGCGTAGTGCTGTCGAGGAGGGCCGCAGCCCCTGCCGGCACGGTGGGGCGGCCCTCAGGACGCGGGCACCGTCCGGCCGCCCTGCGCGGGTGCCGCACGAGGCCCCCGTTTGACAGGGCGCGCCCCCGTCCCGCACCCTTTCACTAGTCAAGTAGTGAAAGGGGCCCGCGTGGTCGAGTTCCGCATCGACCGGCGCAGCGGGGTCGCCACGTACCTGCAGATCGTCCAGCAGGTCAAGCAGGCCCTCCGGCTGGGGCTGCTCGCGCCGGGGGACAAGCTGCCCACGGCCAAGGAGGTCGTCGCGGCCACGGCGATCAACCCCAACACCGTCCTGAAGGCCTACCGCGAGCTCGACCGCGAGGGGCTGGTCGAGGCGCGGCCCGGGCTCGGGACGTTCGTGCGCAGGTCGCTGGCCCGGCCGCAGGCCGCCGCCGGGTCGCCGCTGCGGGCCGAGCTGGCCGACTGGATGCACCGCGCCCGCGAGGCCGGCCTCGACCGGGAGGACGTAGCCGCGCTGCTCGCCTCCGTCCTGGAGGAAGGGTTCGACGGGGCCGCGGGGGCCGATGGAAACGCGTAGCACGCACAACTGCAGGGGGAGTGGATGACCGGCCTGACGTTTCAGCCCGAGCGGACCGCCGTGGAGGCGGTCGGCCTCGGCATGAGGTTCCGGCGCCGGTGGGCGCTGCGGGACTGCTCCTTCCGGCTGCCCGCGGGCCGGGTCTGCGCGCTCGTCGGGCCCAACGGCGCGGGCAAGTCCACGCTGCTGTCGCTCGCCGCCGGGCTCCGCCGCCCCACGGAGGGCTCGCTCACCGTCTTCGGCGGCCGCCCGGGCTCCGCGGACGTGCGCCCGCGCGTCGCCTACCTCTCCCAGGACAAGCCGCTCTACCCGCAGTTCACGATCGCCGACACCCTCCGCATGGGCCGCGAGCTCAACCCCGGCCGCTGGGACCAGGCCGCCGCCGAGCGCACGGTCGCCGACGGCGGGCTGTCCTCCGGGGCCCGCATCGGCGACCTCTCCGGCGGCCAGCGCACCCGCGTGGCCCTGGCCCTCGCCTTCGGCAAGCGCCCCGACGTCCTGCTGCTCGACGAGCCGATGGCCGACCTCGACCCGCTCGTACGGCACGAGATGACCGCGGCCCTCATGGCTCAGGCCGCCGAGAACGCCACCACCGTCGTCATCGCCTCCCACGTCCTCGCCGAACTGGAAGGCGTCTGCGACTACTTGCTGCTGATAGCCGGCGGCCGGGTCCGGCTCGCGGGCGAGGTCGAGGACCTGCTCGCCGCGCACACCGTCCTCGTCGGCCGGCACGAAGGGCCGGGCCTGCCGCGCGAGTTCGCCATGCACACCGTCGTCGAGGCCCGCACCACCGGGCGTCAGCTGACCGCCCTCGTCCGGACCGACGGCCCCGTCGCCGGGCAGTGGCGCGCCACCGAACCCTCCCTGGAGGAGCTCCTCCTCGCCCACCTGCGCGCCCCCGACGCGCCTGCTCTCCTCACCCCCAGCGCGGAGCCGCGCACGCTCCAGCGGCTGCACGCCGAGGGCTCGCCGCGCCGGCCGGAGGTGGCCGCGTGAGCACCGCGACCGTCACCCGCATCGCCCCGGCCGCGCGCCGGACGAGGACCGCCGGAACGGCATGGGTTGTCTGGCGCCGGCACCGCACCACCGCCTGGATCGCGCTCGCCGTGCTCGCCGTCCTCTGCGCCGAACTGCTGTGGCTGCGCGGCGCGATGACCGACTACGTGGCCCGGCACGGCCTCGACCGGCCCTGCCCGCCGGCCGGCCAGTGCTTCGCCCGGCAGCAGGCGGCCGTCGAAGGCTTCCGGACCGGCTACGGTGACCTCCTCTTCTCCAACGGCCTCCTGCTGACGTTCCTGCCTGTCCTGGCCGGGCTGTTCGTGGCGGGGCCCGTGATCGCGCGGGAGCTGGAGAGCGGCATGTACAAGGTGGCGTGGACGCAGTCCGTCCCGCCGCTGCGCTGGTTCGCCGCGAAGCTGGGCCTGCCGGTCGCCGCCCTGCTCGCGGGGGTCTCGGCGCTCTCCGCGGCGTACACCTGGGCCTGGCGGTCCGTGGCCGGCGTCGCCTCCGGCGAGCTGGTGGAGGGCTTCCGCTGGTACGAGTCCTTCGACGCGCTCGGGCCCGCGCCCGTCGCGGGCACCCTGGCCGGTGCGGCGCTCGGGGCGCTGACCGGGCTGCTGGTGCGGCGCACCCTGCCCGCCATGGCCGTCGCCGCCGCCGCGTGCGTGGCCGCGTACTGGCCGCTGAGCGCCGTGCGGCCCCACCTCGTGGGCGCCCTGACGAGCCCGGGCCGGCAGGCCCCCGGCCCCGCCGGCGCCGATGCCTGGGTCTACGAGCGGGGGATGACCACCGCGTCGGGCGGGCGCCTGCCCGAGCCCGGCTGCGCCACGTTGCCCTGGCCCGAGCAGTGCCTGACCCGCAACGGCGGCACCGGCTGGTACGTCGACTACCACCCGGCCGCGCACTTCTGGTCCCTGCAGTGGGCCCAGGCGGGCCTCCTGACGGCCGCGGCGGCAGTCCTCACCGGGGCCGCGGTGTGGTGGCTGCGCCGCGTCTCGCCCTGAGCTGACCTGACCTGACCTGACCTGACCTGACCTGACCTGGCCTGCCTGGCCTGAGCCGCGGGCCGCGGGCCGCGGGGCGGTCCGCCCGGGATACGGTTCGCCGCGGGCGGATCAGGGAAGCATTCCGGCCGTGGTGGCCGGATGCCGCGAGGGGGGGGCAGCCGGCGGCGGCGCACGCGCCGCACCCCGTGACGCAGATCCGCCGGAAGGCACCCACGCGCCATGTGGGCGTTACCCGTGATTCAACCGCGGTTGCGAGCCTTGCGGAATGCAGCCCGCCGTGCCCCCCGCACCCGCTCGAAGGCTCCGCGCCGCCCCCGCCGCGCCGGCCGTCGGCGCGCCCGGCCCGCCCCCGGCGCGGCACCATGGGTACATGACCCAGTCGTCCCGCGCACAGGCCCATGAGCAGCAGCACGGCGACCGCAGCGACGACGTCACCGGCCGCCGGGCCCGCAACGGCCGCACCGGTTCCGGCGACCGCCCGGCCTCCGGCGACCGCCTCACCGAGGCCTACGGCAACCCGCAGCCGTCCGTCGGCTCGATCGCCGCGCACCGGCCGTACGCCGTCGCCGATCCCGTCGCCTCCCCGGGCCTGGAGCCCGACCTGGACGCCGACCTCGGCCCGTACGGCCGCGACGCGTACGACACGTACGACGGGTACGACGACTACGGAAGCGACGCGTACGGACACAACGGGTACGGGCGCGACGCGTACAGGCACGACGCGTACGGCCCCCGCCCCGACGGCGAGGCCGGCCGGGACGCCGCCGGCGCCCCGCACGCCGACGGCCCCCTCCCGCAGGGCCGCTTCCTGGACCGCGAGCGCAGCTGGCTGGCGTTCAACGAGCGCGTCCTGGAGCTGGCCGAGGACCCGGAGACGCCCCTCCTCGAACGCGCCAACTTCCTCGCGATCTTCGCGAGCAACCTGGACGAGTTCTTCATGGTGCGCGTCGCCGGCCTCAAGCGCCGCATCGCCACCGGCGTGGCCACCCGCTCCGCCTCCGGGCTGCAGCCGCGCGAGGTGCTGGAGCTGATCTGGACCCGCTCGCGCGAGCTCATGGCCCGGCACGCCGCCTGCTACCAGCAGGACGTCGCCCCCGCGCTCGCCGACGAGGGCATCCACCTCATCCGCTGGAACGAGCTGACCGACAAGGAGCAGGGCCGCCTCT
Source organism: Streptomyces sp. URMC 127 (assembly GCF_051386535.1). Taxonomy (NCBI): domain Bacteria; kingdom Bacillati; phylum Actinomycetota; class Actinomycetes; order Kitasatosporales; family Streptomycetaceae; genus Streptomyces; species Streptomyces sp. URMC 127. Next base: position 1,857 of record NZ_JBPQTW010000255.1, on the reverse strand, counting down.
TCACCCTCTTCCGGCAGCAGATCTTTCCCGTGCTGACGCCGCTGGCCGTCGACCCCGCGCACCCCTTCCCGTACATCTCGGGCCTCTCCCTCAACCTGGCCGTCGTCGTCCGCAACCCGGTCAGCGGGCACGACCACTTCGCCCGGGTCAAGGTGCCGCCGATCCTCTCCCGCTTCCTGGAGGCCTCCCCGCAGCGCTACGTCCCCCTGGAGGACGTCATCGCCGCGCACCTGGAGGAGCTCTTCCCCGGCATGGAGGTGCTCGCGCACCACATGTTCCGCGTGACGCGGAACGAGGACCTGGAGGTCGAGGAGGACGACGCGGAGAACCTGCTGCAGGCCCTGGAGAAGGAGCTCATGCGGCGCCGCTTCGGCCCGCCCGTGCGGCTGGAGGTCGAGGAGACCATCGACCCGTACGTGCTCGACCTCCTCGTCCGCGAGCTGAAGATCTCCGACGCCGAGGTCTACCCGCTGCCCGGCCCGCTCGACCTGACCGCGCTCTTCCGCATCGCCGCCCTGGACCGGCCCGAGCTCAAGTACCCCAAGTTCGTCGCCGGCACCCACCGCGACCTCGCCGAGGTCGAGTCGGCCTCCGCGCCCGACATCTTCGCCGCCCTGCGCGAGCGCGACGTGCTGCTGCACCACCCGTACGACTCGTTCTCGACCTCCGTGCAGGCCTTCCTGGAGCAGGCCGCCGCCGACCCGGACGTCCTCGCCATCAAGCAGACGCTCTACCGCACCTCCGGCGACTCGCCCATCGTCGACGCCCTGATAGACGCGGCCGAGTCGGGCAAGCAGGTGCTCGTCCTCGTCGAGATCAAGGCGCGCTTCGACGAGCAGGCCAACATCAAGTGGGCGCGCAAGCTGGAGGAGGCGGGCTGCCACGTCGTCTACGGGCTGGTGGGCCTGAAGACGCACTGCAAGCTGTCGCTGGTCGTGCGGCAGGAGGGCGACACCCTGCGCCGCTACTCGCACGTCGGCACCGGCAACTACCACCCCAAGACCGCCCGGCTCTACGAGGACCTCGGCCTGCTCACCGCCGACCCGCAGGTCGGCGCGGACCTCTCCGACCTCTTCAACCGGCTGTCCGGCTACTCGCGCCGCGAGAGCTACCGCCGGCTGCTCGTCGCCCCGAGATCCCTGCGCGACGGGCTCGTCGCCCGTATCGCCAAGGAGGTCGCGCACCACCGCGCCGGGCGGCCCGCGTCCATTCGCATCAAGGTCAACTCGATGGTCGACGAGACCGTCATCGACGCCCTCTACCGCGCCGCCCGGGCCGGCGTGCCCGTCGACGTGTGGGTGCGCGGCATCTGCGCCCTGCGGCCCGGCGTGCCGGGCCTGTCGGAGAACATCCGCGTCCGCAGCGTCCTCGGCCGCTTCCTGGAGCACTCGCGGGTCTTCGCCTTCGGTAACGGCGGCGAGCCCGAGGTGTGGCTCGGCAGCGCCGACATGATGCACCGCAACCTCGACCGCCGCATCGAGGCCCTCGTCCGCGTCACCGACCCCGCGCACCGGGCCTCCCTCAGCCGGCTGCTGGAGGCCGGCATGTCCGATTCCACGGCCTCCTGGCACCTCGGCCCCGACGGCGGCTGGACGCGGCACGCGACGGACGGCGACGGGCAGCCGCTGCGGAACGTCCAGGAGATGCTCATAGACGCCCGGAGGCGCCGGCGTGGCTCACCCACCCCTTGACCCGGCGGGCGGCACGGACACCACTGCGCGCACGGATTCACTTACGGATCCGCTCACGGGTTCACTTACGGATCCGCTCACGGATTCATTTACGGATTCGCTCAGGGACACCGCCGGGGGGCAGGACATGATGATGACGAAGTACCCGGCCGTGCGCCCCGCCGCC
>NZ_JBPQTW010000254.1:0-9186 GCF_051386535.1 Streptomyces sp. URMC 127 | reverse complement strand
TATAAGAGACAGCCCCCTCCCCTGCCCCGCGTCGCCTGGATCGGGCTCGGCGTCATGGGGCTGCCCATGGCCACGAACCTGCTCAAGGCGGGGTACGACGTCACCGGCCACACCCTCGAACAGGCCGGCCTCGACCGGCTGGCGGCCGCCGGCGGCACTCCCGCGCCCTCCGTCGCCGCCGCCGTCCGCGGGGCCGGTGTCGTCGTCACGATGGTGCCCGCCTCGCCCGAGGTGGAGGCCGTCGCCTACGGCGAGCACGGCGTCCTCGCCCACGCCGCGCCCGGCACGCTGTTCATCGACATGTCGTCCATCACGCCCCGCACGTCCGTCGAGCTCGCGGAAGCCGCCGCCCGCAAGGGCATACGCGTCCTGGACGCGCCCGTCTCCGGCGGCGAGGCGGGCGCCGTCGAGGGCGTCCTGTCCATCATGGTGGGCGGCGAGCGGGCCGACTTCGAGCGGGCCCGGCCGCTCCTCGGCGCCCTCGGCACGACGGTCGTGCACTGCGGCCCGCACGGGGCCGGGCAGACCGTGAAGGCCGCCAACCAGCTGATCGTCGCCGCGAACATCCAGGCGTGCGCCGAGGCCGTGGTCTTCCTGGAGAAGTCCGGCGTGGACCTGGAGGCCGCCCTCGACGTGCTCGGCGGCGGGCTCGCGGGCTCCGCCGTGCTCAGCCACAAGCGGCACAACTTCCTCTCCCGGCACTACCCGCCGGGCTTCCGCATCGACCTGCACCACAAGGACATGGGCATCGTCACGGACGCCGCCCGCGCGGTCGGCGCGGCCGTCCCGCTGGGCTCCCTCGTCGCGAGCCTGGTCGCCGCGGCCCGCGCCCAGGGCGACGGCGGGCTCGACCACTCGGCGCTCCTGCGCGGCGTGGAGCGGCTGTCCGGCCTGGAGACCGGCCCGAGGACCGGGAGGGCGCGGCGATGAGGACGACGCCCGCGAGGACGATGCCTGCCCGGACGATGCCCGCCATGCACGCGGCCGTTCACATCCTCAAGGACGAGGGCGCCGACATCGCCTTCGGCTGCCCCGGCGCCGCGGTCCTGCCGCTCTACGAGGCGCTGCGGGCGGTCGGCGGCATCGAGCACCTGATCGTCCGGCACGAGGCGGGGGCCACGCACATGGCCGACGGCTGGGCCCGGACGAACGGCCGGACCGGCGTGGCCATCGCCACCTCGGGGCCGGGCGGCACCAACTTCGTCACCGGCCTCTACACCGCGTTCGCGGACTCCGTGCCGATGCTGTGCGTCACCGGGCAGGCGGTCTCCGGGAAGCTGCACCAGGAGGCGTTCCAGGCCGTCGACATCGTGGAGATCGTCCGGCCGGTGACCAAGTGGGCCGTGCAGATCAAGGAGGCCGCGCAGATCCCGTGGGCGTTCCGGGAGGCGTTCCGGATCGCGCGGTCGGGGCGCCCCGGCCCGGTGCTGATCGACATCCCCGTCGACATCGCGCGCCGCGAGATCCGCTACGACCCCGCGCTGGACGCGCCCCTGCCGGTGCCCGTCGCGGCCCCGCACCCGCCGCGCGTGGAAGCCGCCCTCGACCTCCTCCTGGCCGCCGAGCGGCCGCTCGTGCTCGCCGGCGGCGGCGTGATCCTCTCCGGCGCGGAGGCCGAGCTGCGGGAGCTGGTGGAGCTGCTGGAGGTGCCGTTCCAGGTGACGCTCATGGGCAAGGGGGCCGTCGAGGACGACCACGAGCTGAACATGGGCACCACCGGAATCCAGACCTCCCAGCGGTACGCCAACGCCTCCTTCCTGGAGTCGGACTTCGTCCTCGCGGTCGGCGCCCGCTTCGGCGACCGGCACACGGGCGCGGACCTCTCCGTCTACCGGGGGCGGCGGGCCTTCGTGCACGTCGACATCGAACCCGCGCAGCTGGGCCGGGTCTTCGAGCCGGACCTGGGCGTCGTCTCCGACGCGAAGCTGTTCCTGGCCGCGCTGACGGCGGCGGCCAGGGCGCGCGGCGCCCGGCCCCGGCACCGCGCCTGGGCCGCCCGCTGCCGCGACCTCAAGCGCACCCTGACCCGCCGCGACGACTTCGACGCCGTGCCCGTCAAGGCGCCCCGCGTCTACCGGGAGATCAACGCGGTCTTCGGCGAGGACACGTGGTTCGTCACGGCCATCGGCCTCTACCAGATCTGGGGCGGCCAGCACCAGAAGGCCCACAAGCCCCGCCACTACCAGGTCTGCGGGCAGGCCGGCCCGCTGGGCTGGGAGGTGCCGGCCGCCATCGGCGTCAAGAAGGCGCTGCAGGGCATGGGGCGGGGCGCGGAGGAGGTGGTCGGCGTGGTCGGCGACTACGGCTTCCAGTTCACGGTCGAGGAGCTCGCCGTCGCCGCGCAGTACGACATCCCCTTCGTCCTGATCATGCTGAACAACGAGTACCTGGGCCTGATCCGGCAGGCCTCCGCCGGCTACGGCATGAACTACCAGGTGGACATCCACTACGACGAGACCGGCACGGACCACGTCAAGCTCATGGAGGCGTACGGCTGTTCGGGGCGGCGGGTGACGGAGCCCTCGGACATCCGCCCCGCGATCGAGTGGGCGCGCAAGGAGGCCGCGGCGACCTCGCGGCCGGTGCTGGTGGAGGTGCTGATCGAGCGGGAGGCGGACACCCCGCACGGCCCGGACATCGACGCGGTCCGCGAGACCGAGCCCGTCCCGGAGCGCTAGCGCACGACGGGCGCGTGCGCCCTCGCGCTCGGCGGCGACGCGGAAGGCGCGAGGGGCCGGGGCGCGGGGGAGGCGCGGAAGGCGCACAGGGCGCGCCCGCACTCTTGCGCATTCGCTCCCCCCGGCGCGCCCGCATCGTGGACGATGGGGCCCGTACGCATACCTCACGGACCCGTTGCTGGAGCCGAATATGGCCGAGAGCGTGCCGGTTCACTGCCCGACGTGCCGCCGCGAGCACTCCTTCACCCCGCCCACCTTCCCCTGCGCGTGCGGTGCGCCGCTCACGCTGCCGGTCCGGGCGGACGCCTCCGCCGAACCCGTGGCGCACCGCACCTGGCGCGACGCGTGGGTCGCCGTGCGCTGCCCCTCCTGCGACCGGCAGGACCAGTGGCCGCGGCCGGAGTTCGGCTGCTCGTGCGGCACGGTGATGCGGCTGCCCGTCCGGCCGCCGGAGCCCGGGGAGACCACCGAGTCCGGGGGGACCGGCCCCGGCGCCGCCGGCCGGCCTCGCCGGGCGCTGCGTCCGGCCTTCCGGCCGGTCGCCATCCGCACCGCGGGCGATGCGGTGGTGGCCGCCGAGCGCTATCTGACGTGGCTGGGGTACGCGGGTGTGACCCGGCCCGGCGCCCCGGAGGAGGAGGGCGTCGACCTGCGGGCGGCCGGGCTCGTCGCCCGCGTCGCCCCGTCCACCGTGCCGGCCTCGCTGCGGGACGTGGAGTGCCTGTGGCTGCACGGGCTGGCGGACGGTGCGCGCGGGGCGTTCTTCTCGCTCGCCGGGTATGCGCGCGAGGCCCGCTCCCGCGCGGACGACCTGCGGCTTCCGCTGTTCGTGATGGACCTCACCGGCACCCCGCAGCCGCTGAACGCCCCGGCCGACGAGCTCGTCGAGCACGGGCCCGCGTGAGCCGCCCGCACCGCCAAGCTCAATTTTTCCTCTGAACCACCCGCAGAGGATGGCCAGTCGGGGGCCGGACGGCGGAGACTTCTTCCGGGCCCGCGAGACAAATACGGGGGATCGCGGGCCCCACCATCTTCGGATCGCGGGCCTCGCCATCTCCGGGCGGGGCCCGGCGCGTTGACGACGACCGCGCTGTGCCTGCGCCGCCGGTGGTTCCAGCACCCTGCGCGTCCGCGCCGGTGGTCCTGCCGTCCGCCGGACACTCGCCGCTGCAGCGTCGCGCCATCGCGGCGGGCGCCTTCTTCCGCCGCCGCGGCGAGCAACCACGACGTGGTGGACCGGCGGCGCCACCCGCCGCAGCCCGCGACCACCGCCCCTTCAGGCGTCCGCCACCAGCGCCTCCGCCGCGCGCTCGCGAAGCTCGATCTTGCGGACCTTGCCGCTGACGGTCATCGGGAAGGCGTCCAGGATCCTCAGGTAGCGCGGGATCTTGTAGTGCGCGAGCCGGCCGCGGCAGAAGCGGGCGAGCTCGTCCAGGCTGAGCGTCCGCGCGGGGTCGCGGAGGATCACGCAGGCCATGATCTCCTCGCCGTACTTCTCGTCGGGCACCCCGATGACCTGCACGTCGGAGATCTTGGGGTGGGTGTACAGGAACTCCTCGATCTCCCGCGGGTAGACGTTCTCCCCACCCCTGATGATCATGTCCTTGATGCGGCCGACGATGCGGACGTAGCCGTCCTCGTCCATCACCGCGAGGTCGCCGGTGTGCATCCAGCGCTCGCCGTCCACGGCCTCGGCGGTGCGCTCCGGCTCGTCCCAGTAGCCGAGCATCACCGAATAGCCGCGCGTGCACAGCTCGCCGGGCTCGCCGCGCGGGACGGTCTCCCCCGTCTCGGGGTCGGTGACCTTCACCTCGATGTGCGGCAGCACGCGGCCGACGGTGCCGGTGCGCCGGGCGACGTCGTCGTCGCGCCGGGTCTGGGTGGAGACCGGCGACGTCTCGGTCATCCCGTAGCAGATGGAGACCTCGGACATGTGCATCTCGCCCATGACCCGCTTCATCACCTCGGTCGGGCACGGCGAGCCCGCCATGATGCCGGTGCGCAGCGAGGAGAGGTCGTACGTGGCGAAGTCCGGCAGGTCCAGCTCGGCGATGAACATGGTGGGCACGCCGTAGAGGGAGGTGCAGCGCTCGCGCTCGACCGCGTGCAGCGTGGCGGTGGGGTCGAAGGCCGGGGCCGGGATGACGGCGCAGGCGCCGTGGCTGGTGACGGCGAGGTTGCCCATGACCATGCCGAAGCAGTGGTAGAAGGGCACCGGCAGGCAGACCCGGTCGGTCTCGGTGTAGCCCAGCGTCTCCCCGACGAAGTAGCCGTTGTTGAGGATGTTGTGGTGGGAGAGGGTGGCGCCCTTGGCGAAGCCCGTGGTCCCCGACGTGTACTGGATGTTGACCGGGTCGTGGCAGCTCAGCTGCGCCTCGCGCTCGGCGAGCCGCTCGCGGGGCACGCCCTCGCCGGCCCTGACGAGGCCGGTCCAGGTGGGGTCGCCGATGTGGACGACCTCGCGCAGCGCCGGGCAGTCGGCGCGGACCTCTTCGACCATGCCGCGGTAGTCGCTGCTCTTGTGCTCGGCGGAGGCGACGAGCACGCCGACGCCGGCCTGGCGCAGCACGTAGCGCAGTTCGTGGACGCGGTAGGCCGGGTTGATGTTGACCATGATCGCGCCGATGCGCGCGGTGGCGTACTGGACCATCACCCACTCGGGGCAGTTGACCGCCCAGATGCCCACCCTGTCGCCCTTGGCCACCCCCTTGGCCAGCAGCCCGAGCGCGATCTCCTCGACGGCCCGCCCGAACTCGGCGTAGGTCCAGCGGCGGCCGCTGGGGACGTCGACGAGGGCGTCGCGGTCCCCGAAGCGCTCCACCGTGAACGCGAGGTCGGCGCCGATGGTGTCGTCGATCAGCGGGACGGAGGTGCTTCCGGCCTCGTACGAGGGTGTGCTCACCGGTGGTCTTCCTCTCGGTACTCGGCTCCGCCGCCCGACGGCTCGCCGCGCGCGGTGCGTTCGCGCAGCTCGATGCGGCGGATCTTGCCGGACACGGTCTTGGGCAGCTCGGCGAACTCCAGGCGCCGGATGCGCTTGAAGGGGGCGAGGGTGGCCCGCGAGTGGGCGAACAGGGCCTTCGCGGTGCCGGGGCCGGGCTCCCAGCCCTCGGCGAGGACGACGTACGCCTTGGGCACGGCCAGCCGCAGCGGGTCGGGGGCGGGGACGACGGCGGCCTCGGCCACGGCCTCGTGTTCGAGGAGGGCGCTCTCCAGCTCGAACGGACTCACCTTGTAGTCACTCGACTTGAAGACGTCGTCGCTGCGGCCGACGTAGGTGAGGTAGCCGTCGGCGTCGCGGGAGGCGATGTCGCCCGTGCGGTAGTAGCCGCCGGCCATGACCTCCGCCGTGCGCGCGGGGTCGCCCGCGTAGCCCGTCATCACGCCGACGGGGCGGTCGGACAGGTCGAGGGCGATCTCTCCCTCGTCGGCCGGCTCGCCGGTGACGGGGTCGAGGAGGACGACGGTGAAGCCGGGGCCCGGGCGGCCCATGGAGCCCGTACGGACGGGCTGGCCGGGCGGGTTGGCGATCTGCACGGTGGTCTCGGTCTGCCCGAAGCCGTCGCGGATCGTCACGCCCCAGGCCCGCCGCACGGTCTCGATGACCTCGGGGTTGAGCGGCTCGCCCGCGGCGACGGCCTCGCGGGGCGGGGTGCGCAGCGCACCCAGGTCGGCCTGGATGAGCATGCGCCACACGGTGGGCGGCGCGCAGAAGCTGGTCACGCCCGCCCGGTCCATCCCGGCCATGAGGCGGGCGGCGTCGAAGCGGGTGTAGTTGTGCACGAAGACGGTGGCCTCGGCGTTCCAGGGCGCGAAGAGGCTGGACCAGGCGTGCTTGGCCCAGCCGGGCGAGGAGATGTTGAGGTGGACGTCGCCCGGCCGCAGCCCGATCCAGTACATGGTCGTCAGATGGCCTACGGGGTACGAGGTGTGGGTGTGCTCGACGAGCTTGGGCCGGGCGGTGGTTCCGGAGGTGAAGTAGAGCAGCAGGGGGTCGTCGGCACGGGTCGGGCCGTCGGGGGCGAAGGTGTCGCCGGCGTACGCGGAGCCGGCGTAGGGCAGCCAGCCGCCGGTGCCCTCGGCGTGCTCGTTGCTCTCGGTGCGCTCCCCTACCGCGATCCGCGTGTAGTCGCCGGGGACGCCGTCGAACTTGCCGGTGTCCTCGGCCCGTACGATGACATGGGCCGCGCGGCCGCGCTCCACGCGGTCGGCCAGGTCGGCGGTGCCGAGCAGCGGGGTGGCCGGGATGACCACGGCGCGCAGCTTCATCGCGGCAAGAGCCGTCTCCCACAGCTCGGTCTGGTTGCCGAGCATGACGACGATGCGGTCCCCGGCGCGCACGCCCCGCTCCCGCAGCCAGTTGGCGACCTGGTTGGAGCGGCGGCGCAGGGCGTCGAAGGAGTGCCTGGCCTCGCTGCCGTCCTCCTCGGTGATCCACAGGGCGGTGCGGTCGTTGCCCTCGGCGATGGTGTCGAACCAGTCCAGGGCCCAGTTGAACTCCGCCGGGCGGGGCCAGACGAAGCCCTCGCGGGCCGCCTGCCAGTCCTCGCGGTGCGCGAGGAGGAAGTCCCGGGCGGCGCGGAACGCGGCGGCGGGGGCGGGAGTTGCGGCCGCGGCTGCGTCGCCCGGATTGCGCGGCTTCGATGACGTCACATGTCCTCCAGATTGCGGGGCACGTCGCCGGCCCGCATGGTTAGCATCGTGCGACGGTGATCTGAGTCTCACCACCCCCGAACGGGGGTGGCCGCATTTCAGGGATACGGAGGTTCCACCTCCGTAGCCGGGACGGGGAGGCAGCGATGGGAGACCCGGACGGAACGGCCGAGGTACGGGCGGCGCTGATGCGGATGCGCAGGGGGGCCGGGCTGCCGGTCGCCTTCGGCGGTCTGCTCACGAGCCCCCGGCAGTTCCGGATATCGGACATGACGGGAACGACGACGCCGGTCCTGCGCGGGCTGGCGATCCGCACGGGCAGCGGGCTGGGCGGCAAGGCGGCCGCCCTGACCAGGCCGCTGTCCGTGACCGACTACCAGGCCTCGCACGTCATCACCCACGAGTACGACGCGGCGGTGGCGGCCGAGGGCCTGCGCTCCGTGCTCGCGGTGCCCGTCGTCGTACGGGGCCGGGTGCGCGGCGTGCTCTACGGCGCCCTGCGGCGCCCGCTCACCCTCGGGGACCGCTCCCTGACCGCCGCCGTCGACGCGGCGCGCGAGCTCGAACAGGCCCTCGCCGTCCAGGACGAGATCCAGCGGCTGCTGTCGGTGGCCCATCAGCCCACCACCGCCGACCCGGCGATGTGGGAAGAGGTCCGCGAGGCGCACTTCGAACTGCGCGCCCTGGCACAGCGTGTCACCGACCCCCTCCTCCGGCAGGAGCTCCTCGCCGCGTGCGGGCGCCTCGCCGCCGCCTCCGCGGACCCCGCGGCCCGGCGCACGGGCCCGCAGGTCGGGCTCTCCCCGCGCGAAGTGGACGTCCTCGCCTGCGTGGCCTCGGGCGCGACGAACTCCGCCGCGGCGGAGCGGCTGGGCCTGCGCCCGGAGACGGTCAAGAGCTACCTCCGTTCGAGCATGCGGAAGCTGGGCGTGCACACGCGCCTGGCGGCCGTGGTCGCGGCGCGGCGGGCGGGGCTGCTGCCGTGACCGCGGCGCCGGGGCGGTGATCCGGCGGGCCCTGCACGGCCCCCGCCGACGCGCGGCGCCGTCAACCGGGCGTCGTCGACGTGGCGACGTCAACGTGGCGTCAAAGGAGTGGCACCGAGGGTCAACAGGCTGTCAAGGAGGAACTCGGCGGGGTTCGGTACGGGCATAGCGTGAACGGCGGCGCCGCGGCGCCGTCAGCGACGCTCCCATCCGACACCTCCCGAGCTTCCCGAGGACCGTCATGCACCTGAGCCGTACCCCCGCCGAAGCCGCCGCAGTCGCAGCCGTCGAAAGCGCGACCGGCGACGGGGAACCGTCCGAACCATCCCATCCCGCCGGGCGCGCCGAGGCCCGGGCGCTGTACGTCCCCGTACGGCGCTGCGCCGGCGGCTTCTCCCTGCGGGTCTTCCGCTCGCCCCTCGGGGCGCGCACGGCCGTCGCCTTCACCACGGAGCGGCGGCTTTCGGACGTTCTGGGACCGGACCAGCCCGCGATCCGGCTGGCGCTGCCCGCGGTACGGGCACTGGCGGCGCCGCTCGGCGTCGCCCTGGTAGCGGTCGACCCCCAGCTGACGGCCCCGCCGGTCCGCCCCCTGGCAGGCTGACCAGGGCCGGCACCTCGCCACAGGCAAGCAGAACCCGCCGCAACGGCGACCAGTCACAACGGCGCGACCCGGCGGTGCGGGAACCGCCAGGGCCCCTGCCCGCACCACCGGGCCGCTCCGGCCCCCTTGCCGCAGGCAAGGAAGTTCCGCCGCAACGGCGAACAACCTCCGCGGCGCAACCCGGCGGTGCCCGATTCCGGGTGCCGGCGCCGGAGGCGGGGAGTAGCCGCCCGCACGCCCCGCGCCGACAATGGCCGCATGACCG
>NZ_JBPQTW010000253.1:0-9198 GCF_051386535.1 Streptomyces sp. URMC 127 | reverse complement strand
CCCACGAGCCCGGCGCCCCGGCCGCGCACGAGCACCCGCCCCCGCCGGCGCAGGGCCACGGCCACGCACACGGCCACGCACACGGCCATGCCCACGCGCACGGTCATGGCCACAGCCACAGTCACGGCCCCGCCACCCCCGTCTCCGCCCACCTGCGCAAGGTGATCGGCGCGATCCTCATCCCCTTCGCCGCCGCGGTGCTCACCGGCCTGGTCGTGCTGTGGCCCGGCGGCGCGCCGCCGCACGAGCACTCCGGCCTCGGCCTCGACCAGAAGACGGAGTCGGGCCGCGTCGTGAAGATCGAGGAGGTCGACTGCGCGAAGACGGGCACGCAGCCGCAGCAGCCCCCGCCGGAGGCGCAGGGCGGCACCGGCGGGCCGGGCGGACCGCCGCAGGCGAAGGGCCCCTGCGAGAAGTCGGAGATCGAGGTCACCTCGGGCCCCGACAAGGGCCGGACGTTCACCGAGCTCGTCCAGCCCAGCGCCTCCCGGCGCTACACGGTCGGCCAGGACGTCGTCCTCGCGTACGCCCCCAAGGCGCCGAAGAACCTGCAGTACTCGGTCACCGACGTGGACCGGACGCTGCCCATGGCGATACTCGCGGCGGTGTTCGCCCTGGCCGTCGTGGTCGTCGGCCGGCTGCGCGGGGTCTTCGCGCTGGTCGCCCTGATGATCAGCTTCGGGGTGCTCACGCTGTTCATCCTCCCGGCGATCCTGCAGGGCTCCGATCCGCTGGTGGTCGCCGTCATCGGCGGCAGCGCGATCATGCTGATCGCGCTCTACATGTGCCACGGCCTGACCGCCCGGACGTCCGTGGCCGTGCTCGGAACGCTCACCTCGCTGCTGCTCATCGGCCTGCTCGGCTCGCTGTTCACCGGATGGGCCCATCTGACGGGCAACACCGACGACCAGACCGGCCTCGTGCACAGCCTCTACCCGGAGATCGAGATCCGCGGCCTGCTGCTCGCGGGGATCATCATCGGTTCGCTCGGCGTGCTCGACGACGTGACGGTGACGCAGACCTCCGCGGTGTGGGAGCTGAAGGACGCCGACCCGACCGCGAGTTGGCGCAAGCTCTACGGGGCCGCCATGCGCATCGGCCGGGACCACATCGCATCGGTCGTGAACACGCTCGTGCTGGCGTACGCGGGCGCCTCGCTGCCGCTCCTGCTGCTGTTCTCGATCGCCGACAGCGGGGTCGGGACGGTCGCGACCAGCGAGATCGTGGCCGAGGAGATCGTCCGGACGCTCGTCGGCAGCATCGGGCTGGTGGCCTCGGTGCCGGTGACGACCTTGCTGGCGGCCCTCGTTGTCAGTGCCGACCGGCACAATGCGAGTACGGGGAGGGGTGCCCGCCGGGGCACCGGCCCGGGTGCCGGCGCGCGGGCCGGCGGGCGCGGCAGGTCGAAGGGGGGCAGGCGCCGCCGCGCCAAGTGACCGCGGAGGCCGGGGCGGGCGATCGCACAGGGGGGAGAGCCGTTACGTGGTCGGGGAGCAGGGCAGGGTGACGGGCACGGTCGGGCCGGGGCTGGTCGGCGAGGTGATGGTGCGGGTCCGCGGCGGGGCGGAGGCCTTCCTCGCCTACGCGGCGGAGCCGGGCGAGCGGATCGAGCGCGGAACGGTCGTGGTGATCATGGAGTATCAGCCGCCGCGCACGGTCTATGTGGCCTCTGTCTACGGGTGAAGGGCCTACCGGTGAAGGGGGGCGCTGCACCGGGCCCATGACCGTGCCGTGTCACGCCCCTGCCGTGTCACGCCCGTGCGTGTCACACCCGGGCACCTCTCTCGTATCAGGACCGTGCCAAGCGGGGTCCGGGCCTTCACCGCCGGCTCGCGTGGGAGCACACTTTCGAGTTCGGGCCCCGTCCCGGGGCTCATAAGGGGGGCTGGACGCATGCTCATCGGCGTCGTGGCGGGGGCCGTCCTCGTCGCTGTGGCCGTCGTGGTCGGGCTGTTCAAACTGATGTGGCGGGTTGCCGAGCCCAACGAGGCACTCGTCATCTCCGGTTCCAAGCACCGGACCGAGGGCCTGGAGGAGGGGATGGGGTTCCGGATCGTCACGGGGCGGGGAACCTTCGTGCTGCCCGGGGTCCAGGTGGTCCGGAAGCTGTCGCTCGACCTCAACGAGGCGGATCTCCATGTGGATTGTGTGACCAAGCAGGGCATCCCCCTCAAGGTCCACGGTGTGGTCATATTCAAGGTGGGCGACGACTTCGTGTCGATCGCCAACGCCGCCCGCCGCTTCCTCGACCAGCAGAAGTTCATGGGCGAGCGGGTGCACAACGTCTTCGCGGGCCACCTGCGGTCGATCGTCGGCGGTCTCACCGTGGAGGACATGATCCGCGACCGGGAGCGGCTGACGGGCGAGACCCGCGCCGCCTCCGGCACCGAGATGGAGAAGCTCGGGCTGATCATCGACTCCCTGCAGATCCATGAGATCCAGGACCCCACGGGCTACATCAAGAACCTGTCCGCGCCGCACGCCGCGGCGGTGCAGCGGGACGCCCGGATCGCTCAGGCCGAGGCCGACCGGCTGGCCACGGAGGCGGAGCAGCAGGCCGCGGCCCGGATGGCGCAGGCCCAGCGCGACTCCGAGATCCTGCAGGCCGGCTATCAGGCCGAGCGGGACAGCGCGGCGGCGAAGGCGCGGCAGGCGGGGCCGCTGGCGGAGGCCGCGGCCCAGCAGGAGGTCGTGGTCCAGGAGACGAGGGTGGCCGAGCTGGCGGCGCACCGCCGGGAGCAGCAGCTCCAGGCGGATGTGCGCAAGCCCGCGGACGCAGCGGCCTACGAGAAGCGCACCCTGGCGGAGGCGGAGCGCGACGCCCGTATCTCCGCCGCCCAGGCGAAGGCCCGGGAGACGGAGCTGGCCGCGGCCGCCGAGGCGACGCGCGTGAAGGCGGCCGCCGGCGCGGAGGCCGAGGCCACCAAGGCGCGCGGTGCCGCGGCGGCGGACGCGACCCGGGCGACGGGTGAGGCCGAAGCGGCCGCCGCCCGGGCGAAGGGGCTGGCCGAGGCCGAGACCGCGAAGGCGCACGGCCTGGCGGAGGCGGAGGCGATCAAGGCACGGGCGGCGGCCCTGGCGGAGAACCAGGAGGCTGTGGTCGCGCAGCAACTGGCCGAAAACTGGCCCGAGATCGTACGTGCGGGGGCTGAAGCCTTCGGAAACGTTGACCACATGGTGCTGCTCAACGGGGCCGACGGGATGTCCGAGATGTTTGCGAAGGCGCTGACGATGGGCGGTACGGGCCTGGGCCTGGCGCGGCAGCTGCTCTCCGCCCTGGGTACGGCAGGAGCGGCGGGCGCGGCGGACGGACCGGGGGAAAAGGGCAGCTCAGAGGCGCTGGGGGCCGGGACGGCGCCGAAGGGCGCGCCCCCGCGCGCCGAGCGGGTGCCGGTCCGGGACGAGGGCGGTGCCGGCGGAGGCACACCGGGCCGCTAACCGGCGTTCTGCCCCTCGGTGTTGCCGGCGAGGATGTTGTCGAGCGCTGCGGCGAGGTCGTAGTCGAAGTCGGCGACCGACCGCTCCTCGCCGAGCGGGGCGATGCGGTCGGTCCGGTCGAGGAACGCCACGAGGGGCGCCGCGCCGGCCCGGAACAGGGCCCCTTCGGAGCCCACTTGCAGCCGGATGAAGACGTCCGAAAGGTGCTCGGCGGAGGCGGGGGCGATGTGCACATCGCCCTCGCCGGACGGCTGACTGAGCCCGTCGAGCAGCAGCTCCCGTGCGAACGCCCAGGTCACGGGCGCGTCGCCGGGAAGGTGGAAGGTGAACTTCACTGCATAGGGATCACTGCTGTCGTAGTCCAGACCCACCGGGATCCGGAAGGACAGCTCCTCGGAGACGAGGAAGGTCATGATCACTTCTGCCTGAACCGTTTCACGCATCGCCCAATGCCCCGTATTCGTCGTTTTGGCCGGGATTGGCTCCTCGCGCCATGTAGCCGCCGCTCGACGGCATCCATAGATCACCAGGAGTGATTCTTCAGCTACCGATAGAGATCGAGACTGAGCTTACGAGCTCTATGACTCTGGAGCGTAGCGACTCGACTACGGGGCGGAGTCGTTCCGGGGGATTCAGGGCAGAGAAATTGCCAGAGCCGTCAACACCGGTCCGGGCGGCGACCGGAAGGACGGCTCTTGGAACGGTCTCGGGGGCGGCTCCCGGGGCGGCCTCGGGCGGGCCCGTGCCGACCCTCTTCGATCCTCTTCGACGGTGTCGCATGCCGACGCGTCCGGACACCCGGGCGCCCGGACGGTCGGACGGTCGGCCGCCGGGCGGCTACCAGTCGCTCTTCGACGAGGACGACGACGTGAACTTCTTGACGACGAAGATCAGCCCGCCGATGAGCGCGACGAGCAGCAGGGCCTTGAACACCAGCGCTATGACGAAGCCCAGCACGGTCATGATCAGGCTGCCGAACACCACGAGGACGAGCGCCGGCACGGCGATCCACTTCACCCACCAGGGCAGTCCCGCAAAAATCCCCTTCTCCGCCATGTCGTTCGTCCCCTTGCTTCCGCTTCGTGGTTCCGGAGCCCGACTGCTCCGGCCTTGCTTCGATGCTAGGGCGGGCAGGGGCCCGGACGGGGCCTCCGCAGCCCCCGTCGACCCCTGAGCGTCCCCCTACGGGTTTCCGGGGCGAACCCTCAGCTCTCAGGGGGAGAGAAGACCACCAGAACCCTCAGGGGCTCGGTGATGTGGTGGAAGCGATGGGTCACCCCGGCCGGCACGTACACCACGCTCCCCCGCCCGACGTGCGTCGTCTCCTCCCCCACGGTGATCGACGCGCGGCCGCTCATCACCACGTACACCTCGTCCTGGGCGTGCGGGGTCTGCGGGTCCATCTGCCCGGCGTCGAGCGCGTACAGCCCGACCGACATGTTGCGCTCGCGCAGGAACTGCAGGTACGCACCGTCGTTCGCGAGGCGCTCACCCTCCAGTTCATCCAGCCGGAAGGCCTTCATCTACCGTCCACCTCTTGCCGCTCCCCGTCCGCGGCCGGTGCGTGCGCCGACCGCCGACTGTGCTGATCCGCGCCGGGCCGGCGCGTCTGCAACGATCTCACCATGAAGAATTTCGTAGTCAAGACGATCGCCAACGCGGCGGCCCTGGCGGTCGCCATCTGGCTGCTCAAGGGCATCACGCTCTCCGGTGAGAACACCGTGCGCAAGGTGCTCACGCTGATCCTCGTCGCGCTCGTCTTCGGCGTGGTCAACTTCATCGTCAAGCCGGTGGTGAAGCTGCTGTCCTTCCCGCTGTTCATCCTCACCCTCGGCCTGATCACGCTCGTGATCAACGCGTTGATGCTGCTGCTGACCTCGTGGATCGCCAAGGAGCTGGGGCTCGCCTTCCACGTCGACGGGTTCTGGAACGCCCTGGTCGGCGGCGTGATCATCGCGATCGTGGCCTGGGCGATGCACGTGATCCTGCCGGACGAGAAGGACTGAGCCGGCGCCGGCCGGAGGACATGACGAAACCGGCGCAGAGGGCAGAGACCGGATGAGGACAGACGAGGCCGGACGAGGACGAAGGAGCAGCCGATGACGGGTGACGGCACCCGGGCCGTACGGGCGGGCCTGCCGGAGCCGCGGGCGAACGAGCCCGCGCTCCCCGGCCCGGCCTTCGCCGCCCACTACCACCTCCCGGGCGAGGTCTCCGGCCCGTACACGTACGGCCGCGAGGCCAACCCCACCTGGACCGCCCTGGAGAGCGCCATCGCCGCGCTGGAGGCCCCCGGCGGTCCCGGCCCGGCGGCGGAGCCGGGCACGGAGGCGGACGGGGAGGCGGTCACGGAGACAGTGACGGACACGGAGGCGGTCACGGACACGGAGGCGGTCGTCTTCCCCTCCGGGATGGCCGCGGTCTCCGCCGTGCTCTTCTCGCAGCTGCGGCCCGGCGACACGGCGGTCCTGCCCTCGGACGGCTACCAGCTGCTGCCCGCGCTGCGCGAGCGCCTGGAGGCGTTCGGCGTCGCCGTGCGCACCGCCCCGACCGCCGGGGACGCGCAGCTCGCCGTCCTGGACGGGGCGCGGCTGCTGTGGCTCGAAACGCCCTCCAACCCGGGCCTCGACGTGTGCGACATCCGCCGCCTCGCCGGCGCCGCCCACCGCCGCGGCGCGCTCGTCGCCGTCGACAACACCCTCCCCACCCCGCTCGGCCAGCGCCCCCTCGAACTGGGCGCCGACTTCTCCGTGGCCAGCGGCACCAAGGCCCTCACCGGCCACGGGGACCTGCTCCTGGGATACGTGGCCGCACGCGACCCGCGGCTGACCGCGGCCGTCCGGGACTGGCGCAAGGTCGCCGGCGCGATCCCCGGCCCCATGGAGGCCTGGCTGGCGCACCGCTCCCTGGCGACGCTGCAGCTGCGCGTGGACCGGCAGGCGGCCACCGCGCTCGCGCTCGCCGAGGCCCTGCACGACCGGCCCGAGGTGACCGGCCTGCGCCACCCCGGGCTGCCCACCGACCCCGCTCACGCGCTCGCCCTGCGGCAGATGCGCGGCGGCCGCTTCGGGTGCGTGGTCTCGTTCGTCCTGCCCGGCCGGGCGCACGCCGAACGCTTCCTGACCGCCTTGCGACTCGTCGACGAAGCGACCAGCTTCGGCGGCGTGCGGTCGACCGCCGAGCGGCGCGGGCGGTGGGGCGGCGACGCCGTGCCGGAGGGTTTCATCCGCTTCTCGGTGGGCGTCGAGGACACCGACGATCTCGTCGGGGACGTGCTCAGGGCCCTGGACGAAGCGGCCTCGGACCGTACGGCTCAGGGCCGTACGCCCGCGGACGCCCGTTGACGGCTCGGACCGTACGCCTTCGGACCCTGCCGCCGCGCGCGACAGCGCCCGCTCAGGAGGACGGCTCGAGTCTCCCCCCTCTTGACTCGAGCCGTCGTGGCCGGACGCGCGACCCCCGCACGAATGACCACCTGGTAAAGGCTAGTTGACTCTGCGTCAGTGTCCAATCACGCCGGCGACACCGCCCTATCGACTTATTTATAGTTCCCCTACGACCGGGAGCACCGAGTCAGGGGAGACGGCATGGATCTGGCCCTGTTACGCACGTTCGTCACGGTGCACCGGGCCGGGTCCTTCACACGCGCCGCCGCTCTCCTAGGCCTCTCCCAGCCCGCCGTCACCAGCCAGATCCGCACGCTGGAGACGCAGTTGGGCCGCCCCCTCTTCCTCCGCCTGGCCCGGGGCGTGCGTCCCACCACCACCGGCGAGGAGCTGGCCCACAAGGTCGCACCGCACGTCGACGCGCTCCTGGAGATCACCGAGGCGGGCATCGGCGAGGTGGAGGGGGCAGCGAACCGCACCCTCCACCTCCCCGGTCCCCCCGAGTTCACCGCCCTGCGCGCACTCCCCGCGCTCACCCCCCTCATCGCGCAGGGGCTGGCCGTGCGCGCCGCCCACGGCACCTCCGACGAGCTCTTCGAGAGCCTGGCCGCCGGGCACCACGACCTCGCGATCACCACGTCGCGCCCGCGCGGCCGGCTGCTGACCGCCACCCCGCTCTGCGACGAGGAGCACGTCCTCGTGGCGGCGCCGCGCTGGGCCGCGCGGCTGGGCGGGCCGGCCGTCGTGCGCGACAAGGGCGTCGGGGCCCTTGCGCACCTGCCCGTGGTCGAGGTCCACGAGACGCTGCCGCTCGTCACCCGCTACTGGGCGGCCGTCTTCGACGCCCGGCCCGTCGCCTCCGCCGGCGTCGTCGTCCCCGACCTGCGGGCCGTCCTCGCCTGCGTCGTCGCAGGCGCCGGGATCGGCGTGCTGCCCCGCTACCTGTGCGCGGACGCGCTCGACACGGGCGAACTCGTCGCCCTCCTCGATCCGCCCGTCCCCCCGCTGCGCACCTACTTCCTCGTCGTACGGACCGGAACACTGGCCCACCCGCACCTCGCCCGGGCACACGAGTGGCTGCTGCGCGCTGCCGTCTCCTGGTGAGAAAGGGTTGCCGTCAGGGGTTTCACCGGCCGCCGTACGCGGCAGATGTCCCCTATGACCGAACGTCCAGTGGTCAAGCGCACCGCCCGCGCCATCCTCCTCGACAGCGGCGGGGATCCCGGCCCCCACGCGGCCCTGGAGATGATCCTGATCAAGCGCACCAAGCCCGGCCAGGCGCCGTACTGGATCACCCCCGGGGGCGGCATGGAGCCGGAGGACACCACGGTCGTCGCCGCGCTCCACCGGGAGGTCGACGAGGAGCTGGGCGCCAAGGTCGTCGACGTCGTCCCCGCCTTCGTCGACACCGTCGCGCACTCCCTCCACCACGCCGCCCACGGCGTCAAGGTGCAGCACTTCTTCGTCTGCAGGCTCGCCTCCATGGACCTCTCGCTGCGCCACGGCCCCGAGGTGGACGAGCCGCGCGGGACGTACGAGGTGGTGCGGATCCCCTTCACCCGGGCGGGGATCGCCTCGGTGGAGCTGGTGCCCCCGTCGCTGCGCGCCTACCTCGACGCGAACATCGAGGGCGTACGGGCGCTGCTGGCGGACGACCTGGGGTGAGCCCTCCGCGTTGCGGTCGTCAGCCCGGTGCCGCGGCCATGAGGCCGCCGATCTCGTCGTGGCGTATGCGGTGGGACGGGATGCCGATGCCCACCAGCGTGTCCACACCGCTGCGGATCATCCCGGGCGGGCCGGACAGGTAGGCGTCGTAGGCGGGCCAGGGCCCGTACTGGCGCACGATGGCCGGGAGTTCGCCGCTCAGGCCGCGGGTGGGCCCGTCGGAGACGACCGGCCGCACGGACAGCCAGTTGTGGGCCCGCTGCAGCTGCAGCATGGTGTCGATGTCGTAGAGGTCGCCGGCGTGCCGCGCGCCGTAGAAGACCTCGACGGGGCGGCAGCGGCCGTGCTCGGCGACGTCCTCCACCAGGGCCTTGATCGGGGCGATGCCGGTGCCGCCGCCGAGGCACAGCAGGCCGTTGTCAGTGCTGTGGTCCACAATCATGGAACCGGCGGGGGGACCGAGCCGCAGGACATCGCCCGGGCGGGCGCGGTGGACGAGGGCTCCGGACACCCAGCCGGCGGGCACGGCCTTCACGTGGAAGGAGAGCAGCCCGTCCGGGCGGGGCGCGGCGGAAAAGGAATAGTGCCGCCACACGCGCGGCCACCAGGGGGTCTCAAGGGTCGTGTACTGGCCCGCGAGGAAGGGGTACGGCTGGTCGGGCCGTACGGTCACGACGGCGACGTCCGGCGTGCGCAGCTCGTGGCGGAC
>NZ_JBPQTW010000252.1:0-9262 GCF_051386535.1 Streptomyces sp. URMC 127 | reverse complement strand
GGGTCGAGCCGCCGCTGCCGGTGACCGGACTCGGGGGCGAGGGGGACGCCCCCGATCTCGCCCGGCTGGTGGGCGCGGCGGCCACGGAGGCCTACCGGGCCCGGCTGCTGCGCGCCCGGGGCGCGCGCCGCCGTCCTCCGGGGGAGGGTCAGCCGTTGGCCTTCTCGTACGCCTCGCGGATGTCGGCGGGGACGCGGCCGCGGTCGTTGACGTTGTAGCCGTTCTTCTTGGCCCAGGCGCGGATCTTCGCGGTGTCCGGGCTGCCGGCCGAGGCCGCGGCCGTGCGGGTCTTGCCGCGGCCGCCGGCGGCACGGCCGCCGGTGCGGCGGGCGGACTTCACGTAGTCCGCGAGCGCCTGGCGGAGCTTGTCGGCGTTGGCCGTGGTGAGGTCGATCTCGTACGTCTTCCCGTCCAGGGCGAACGTCACGGTCTCGTCGGCCTCGCCACCGTCGAGGTCATCGACAAGAAGGACCTGAACCTTCTGCGCCACGGGGAATCCTTTCAGTGGAAAATGGGATTACGGAGGAATAGCAAACCGCCTTTCCCGGAAAAACACAAACCCCCCGGGAAGGTTCAGCCCGCCTTCCGCGTGGGAAGCATCCCTTCCGGAGGCATGTGATAGGGGCGCGATTCGGACATAGGGACCGCGATCACAGATGCAGAAGCATCCGGCTGTTGCCAAGGGTGTTCGGCTTCACCCGTTCGAGACCCAGGAACTCGGCGACGCCCTCGTCATAGGAACGCAGCAGCTCGCTGTAGACATCACCGTCCACGGGTGTCTCACCGATCTCCACGAAGCCGTGCTTCGCGAAGAAGTCGACTTCGAAGGTGAGGCAGAAAATGCGCCGCACGCCGAGCCAGCGCGCCGTCTGCAGCAGCTTGCCCAGTACGGCGTGGCCGACACCACCGCCCTTGACGTCCGGGTCCACCGCGAGAGTGCGCACCTCC
The DNA here is from genome assembly GCF_051386535.1 of Streptomyces sp. URMC 127. Taxonomy (NCBI): domain Bacteria; kingdom Bacillati; phylum Actinomycetota; class Actinomycetes; order Kitasatosporales; family Streptomycetaceae; genus Streptomyces; species Streptomyces sp. URMC 127. The sequence continues at coordinate 8,314 of NZ_JBPQTW010000252.1, read as the reverse complement.
GCCAGGTCTTCCCACATCACGTGCAGGGCCCCGCAGCCGACGACGGTGCCGTCCTCGTCCCGCTCGGCCACCCAGAACTCCTGGATGTCCTCGTAAAGAGTGACGGTGGCTTTGTCGAGGAGGATGCCGTCACGAACGTACGTGTTGATGAGGCGGCGCAGCGCGGCCACATCGCTGGTCCGGGCACGGCGGACGGTGACGACTTTTGATAGCGCGGGCATGCCCGGACGCTATCGTCCCGGGGCGGTGGGGCCGTCGCCGGGCCCGTCGAGTTGGACGACCCGGATCGCGTCCCGCAGGGCTTCGCGTTGTTCGGCCGACATCATGCCGAAGAAGGCGACGAGAGCGGCCGCGGGGTTGTCGCTCACGGACCACGCTTCGTTCATCAGTGCGGCCGAGTAGGCGGCCCGGTTGGAGACCGCCTCATATCGATAGGCCCGGCCTTCCGCTTCCCGGCGCAGCCAGCCCTTCTGATACAGGTTGTCCATTACGGTCATGACCGTGGTGTAGGCGATGGACCGTTCCTGTTGAAGGTCTTCCAGCACTTCTCGAACAGTGACCGGCCGGTTCCAGTCCCACACGCGCGTCATGACCGCGTCTTCCAGATCACCCAGGCGTCTGACCACACGCGAATAATAGTGGGAGATGTCTGGAATGACGCTTTATCGGAGCTGCAAAGGGGCAGCAAAAAGGGCGCACGGCGGGAATTGCGGTCCCGTCCGTACGCCCCGTGGGCACGCGCGCCCGCCCCGCGGGCGCGCTCGCCTCAGGCGGCGCCGCCCTCGGCGGGCTGCCGCGCCGCCTCGGCCCGGGCCAGCGCCGCGTCGACCGCGGCGTCCTCCTTGGCCTTGTTCGCGCCACCCTGGCTCTTGATGATCGTCACGACCAGGGCGGTGAAGGCGATCGCCATCACGACGGGCGGCACCAGTGCGGCGACATAGTCCATGGCCGTCGGCTCCTTCTGGATGTGGTTTCTGGCTCTGGATCGGAGATTGCGCGGTGTGCGAGCAGCCCGTCCAGATTACGCGCGCCCCGGGCCGCCGCTCAGGCGGGGCGGGCGTGCGGCGCCTCGGATCCCGGGGGCGGGACGGGCTTGCGGCGGGGCGGGAAGACCTCGCCGGGCGTGGGGATGGGCCGCTCCGGGCGAGGCGCGGAGGGCTTGCCGGGCCCCGTGCCGGGCTTCTCCGACGGCTTCTCGGCCGGTTTCCGCGCCGGCTTCTGGCCGGGCCGCGGCGTAGCGGCCCCGGTCGCCGGCGGGCGGCCGCCGGGCAGGGCGAGCAGCGGGGTGCGGCGCAGCCGGATGCGGGCGGCGGGCACCGCGCAGGCCGTCCGGTCGGCGGGCACGGCCCGTCCAGCCGGGCCGGAGGCGAGCTCGCAGCGGTGCAGCAGGGCCCGGTAGGCGGCGCCGGCGGGGCCGGCGGTGGGGGTGCCGCTCAGGGCGCGGAGCGCGTCGAGGTCCTCCGCGCGCGGCCGGTAGCCCGCCGCGAGGGCGTCCTGGAGGCGCTCGGCGTAGCCGGAGGCGGCGCCGGGCAGGGCGGCGCGGTAGCGGGCGAGGTCGGCGCGGAGGAAGGCGCGCAGCCTTCCGCTCTCCAGCACCGCTTCGTCCACGGCTTCGGCGAGGCGGAAGCAGTCGCGCGCCTCCGCGGCGCGCTCGGGGCCGGGGCGCCCGGGGACGGCGTGGGGGCGGGCGGCAATGGCGAGGGCTCGGCGCAGCACGCGCAGTTCGTCGGCGCTGAACGCCATGCCGCCGCGGGATCCGTATGGCGTGGGCATGCGCCGACTTTAAGTGCTAAACGGACAATTTTCGTATAGCCGACTGTTTACGGCGTGGCATGCGGCCCCGTGCGGGCCTGGCACTCACCTCTTGCGGCGGGTGACCCCGAGCGCGATCGCGCCTGCCGAGACCGCCGTGCCCGACGTCGTCGCGAGCAGGAGCGTGCTGTTCGTCGCCGGTGAGGCGGGCCGGGCCGGCTCGGGGAGGGGGTCGGCGACCTCGGCGCGGATCGGGGCCGAGTCGTTGCCGGGGTCCGGGTCGGGGGACGGCTGCCCGTCGCGGTCGAGGATCCGGACCAGGCCCTCCGCGCCCTCCACCTTCTCGTCGATGCGGACCCGGAAGCTGAGCGTGTCCCGGTCACCGGCGGAGAAGTTCTCCCCGATGGAGCAGATGTACGAGCCCGGCGCCGCGCCCGGGCGCACGGCCGCCACACAGGGCTGCCGGGCGCCGCTGTGCGGGGCCGCGACGATCGCCGTGCCCTGCGGCGGCGTCACCTCGTACGTGCCCGCGCCGTGGCCGGGCCGCCCGCCGGCCGGCCCGGGGCCGCCGTTCCTGACGCCCAGCTCGACCTCGACGGTCTCGCCGACCCGGCCCACGACCGGATGGGCGACGGCCTGGTAGTCGGCGTGGTCCGCGCGGGGCGCCGGCCCGGCCTGCGCCGGGGCGGCGGCGAGCCCCAGCCCGGCCGCCAGCGCCGCGGCGGGAACCGCCGCCCACCGCATTGTCCGCTTCATTCCCATACGCTCCATGCCCGTCGGATGCGGGATCAGCTCCCGCAGCTGACAGGACAGTTGAAACGCACGGTTGGTTGCGTGCGGGCCCGGACCGGGGCCGCTACGTGCGGGAGACGTTCCGCTCGTAGACCAGCCGCAGGCCGATCAGGGTGAGCCACGGCTCGTGCTCGTCGATGACCGACGCCTCGCCGAGCACCAGGGGCGACAGCCCGCCGGTGGCGATGACGGTGACGTCGTCCGGATCGTCGGCGAGCTCGCGGGCCATCCGCTCGACCACGCCGTCGACCTGCCCGGCGAAGCCGTAGAGGATGCCGGACTGCATGGCCTCGACGGTGTTCTTCCCGATGACGCCGCGCGGGCGGGCCAGCTCGATCTTGCGGAGCTGCGCGCCCTTGACGCCCAGCGCCTCCACGGAGATCTCGATGCCCGGGGCGATCACCCCGCCCGCGTACTCGCCGCGGGCGCTGACCGCGTCGAAGGTCGTGGCCGTGCCGAAGTCGACGACGATGCACGGGCCGCCGTAGAGCTCGACGGCCGCGACGGCGTTGACGATCCGGTCGGCGCCGACCTCCTTGGGGTTGTCCATCAGGATCGGCACGCCCGTCTTCACGCCCGGCTCGACCAGGACCGCGGGCACGTCGCCGTAGTAGCGGCGGGTGACCTCGCGCAGCTCGTGCAGGACCGCGGGGACCGTGGAGCAGATGGCGATGCCGTCGATGCCGTCGCCGAGCTCCTCGCCGAGCAGCGGGTGCATGCCCATCAGGCCCTGGAGGAGGACGGCCAGTTCGTCGGCGGTGCGGCGGGGGTCGGTCGACACCCGCCAGTGCTCGACGATCTCCTCGCCGTCGAACAGGCCGAGGACCGTGTGGGTGTTGCCGACATCGATGGTGAGCAGCATCAGGCGCCGTCCCCGTCCCCCTGCACCGCGCCCTCGCCGTCCTCGCGCAGGTCGAGGCCGATGTCGAGGATCGGGGAGGAGTGGGTCAGCGCGCCGACCGCCAGGTAGTCCACGCCGGTCTCGGCGTAGGCGTGGGCGTTGACCAGGGTGAGCCGGCCGGAGGACTCCAGCAGGGCGCGGCCCGCGACCAGTTCGACGGCCTCGCGGGTCTGCTCGGGGGTGAAGTTGTCGAGCATGATGAGGTCGGCGCCCTCGGCGAGGACCGGCTCGATCTGGTCGATCCGGTCGACCTCGACCTCGATGGCCAGACCCGGGCAGGCCTCGCGGACGGCCTTGAACGCCTCGGCGACGCCGCCGGCCGCGACGACGTGGTTGTCCTTGATGAGGGCCGCGTCCGACAGGGACATGCGGTGGTTGACGCCCCCGCCGCAGCGGACCGCGTACTTCTCCAGGGCGCGCAGGCCGACCGTGGTCTTGCGGGTGTCGCGGACGGCGGCCTTGGTGCCGTCCAGCAGGTCGGCCCACTCGCGGGTGGCGGTGGCGATGCCCGACAGGCGGCACAGGAGGTTGAGCGCGCTGCGCTCGGCGGTGAGCAGGTCGCGCGTGCGGGTGCGGACGGTGAGCAGCTTCTGGCCCGCGGTCACCCGGTCGCCGTCCTCGACGTGCCGCTCGACCTCGAACTCCTCGGTGCAGACCACCGAGAGGACCGCCTCGGCGATGTGCAGGCCGGCCACCGTGCCGTCCGAGCGGGCGGTGAAGTCGCCGGTGGCGACGGCATCCGCGGGGATGGTGGCCAGGGTGGTGACGTCCTCGCCGCCGTCGAGGTCCTCCTCGATGGCGAGGTGGGCGATGTCCTCCACCTGCAGGGGGTCGAGACCGGCGTCGGCGAGCAGGCGGGCGAGGTCGGGATCGAGCCCGCACTCCATGACGTCCTCCGCGAACGTCTCGCCGCAACCGCAGCCGTCACCGCAGCCGCCGGCGGCCGTTTCGAGGTTCACCTGGATGTCCTGGCCGATCTGGTGGAGGGGGAGGTCGTTCGGGGTGGTCACGGGGTGCTCCTCGGTTCGGCAGCGCCGTTCGTGGGCGGGTGGGGCGTCGGGGCCGCTACGGGCGGGAAGCCGGCCGTCGCGGTGGTGGAGACCGCGAGCGTACGGTCCCGGCGCAGCGTCACCAAGAGGTGGCGGCGCCAGGCATCGTCCCGGTCGGGGGCGTCCTCGCGCCAGTGGCAGCCGCGGGTCTCCTCGCGGCGGAGGGCGGCGGCGACGAGGACGCGGGCGACGAGCAGCAGGTTGGTGGCCTCCCAGCTCTCCGTGCCCGGCAGCTCCTCGGCGGCCTCCCGGCCGATGCGGTCGAGCTCCTCGGCGGCACGTTCCAGGCTACGGCGCGAGCGCAGGACGCCGGCACCCTCCGTCATGACGCGCTGGATCTCCAGGCGGGCCTTGGCGGAGACGAGGGCGGTGTCCGCCGCGGGCGCGGGCGCCTCGGCGGCGGGCGCGGGGGCTCCCCCGGCTCGGAGGGACTCCGTGACGTCCTCGGCGATGCGCTCCGCGAAGACGAGCCCCTCCAGCAGCGAGTTCGACGCGAGGCGGTTCGCGCCGTGCACGCCCGTACAGGCGACCTCGCCGCACGCGTAGAGGCCCGGCACGGTGGAGCGGCCCCTCAGGTCCGTGCGGACGCCGCCGGAGGCGTAGTGCGCGGCGGGCGCGACCGGGATCGGCTCGGTGACCGGGTCGATGCCGTGCGCGCGGCAGGCGGCGAGGATCGTGGGGAAGCGGTGCTCCCACATCTGCGCCCCGAAGTGGCGGGCGTCGAGGTACATGTGCTCGGCGCCGAGCTCCTGCATGCGCCGCATGATGCCCTTGGCGACGATGTCGCGCGGGGCCAGCTCGGCCAGCTCGTGGGCGCCCACCATGAAGCGGTGGCCGTTCGCGTCGACGAGGTGGGCGCCCTCGCCGCGCACCGCCTCGGACACGAGCGGCTGCTGGCCCTCGGCGTCCGGCCCGAGCCACAGCACGGTGGGGTGGAACTGCACGAACTCCAGGTCGGAGACCTCGGCCCCGGCCCGCAGGGCGAGGGCGACGCCGTCGCCGGTGGAGACGGCCGGGTTCGTGGTGGCGGAGAAGACCTGGCCCATGCCGCCGGTGGCCAGGACGACGGCGCGGGCCCGTACGGCGCCGACGCCGTCGCGCTCCCCCTCGCCCATGACGTGGAGGGTGACGCCGGCGGCGCGGCCCTCCGCGTCCTTGAGGAGATCCAGCACGAGGGCGTGCTCGATGGTCTCGATGCCCGCCGCGCGGACGGCCTCCACGAGGGCGCGGGAGATCTCCGCGCCGGTCGCGTCACCACCCGCGTGGGCGATGCGGCGACGGTGGTGACCGCCCTCACGGGTGAGCAGGATCGCGCCCGTCTCGCTGTCGGTGTCGAACTGCGCGCCCGTGGCGATGAGCCGGCGCACCGCGTCGGGCCCCTCGGTGACCAGGGTCCGCACGGCCTCCTCGTCGCAGAGGCCCGCGCCGGCGACGAGCGTGTCCTGCAGGTGCTGGGCGGGGGTGTCGCCCTCGCCGAGCGCCGCCGCTATGCCGCCCTGGGCCCAGCGGGTCGAGCCGTCGTCCAGGAGGGCCTTGGTGACGACGGTGACCTTCGCGCCGGCGGCGGCGCAGCGCAGGGCGACGGTGAGCCCGGCCACGCCGGAGCCCACGACGACGACGTCGGCGTCGACGGACCAGCCGGGGCGGGGGGCGTGCAGACGTATGTCCGTCGTGCCCGTCATGCCCGTCGGGCCCGTCATGCCGGTCATCGCTGCGCTCCGGAGGCCGGGCCGATGGTCAGGGGGACGTTGTCGATCAGGCGGGTGGTGCCGACCTTGGCGGCCACGGCGAGGATCGCTTCGCCCGCGTGGTCGCCGGGGACGTCGGTGAAGTCGGCCGGGTCGACGAGGGCGGCGTAGTCCAGGCGCAGCGGGGGGTCGAGCCGGGCGGCCTCGTCCAGGACGGCGCGGGCGGCGGCCAGGGCGGCCGGGGCCGAGGCCCTCTCCCGCTCGGCGGCGGACAGGGCGCGGGACAGGGCGAGGGCCGTCTGCCGCTCGGCGGCGGACAGATAGCGGTTGCGGCTGGAGAGGGCGAGCCCGTCGGCCTCCCGTACGGTCGGCACGCCCACGATCTCCGTACGGAAGTTGAGGTCGCGCACCATGCGGCGGATCAGGGCCAGCTGCTGGGCGTCCTTCTGGCCGAAGAAGGCCAGGTCGGGGCTGGTGAGGTGGAGCAGCTTGGCCACGACCGTGAGCATGCCGTCGAAGTGGCCCGGGCGGGAGGCGCCTTCCAGGCGCTCGCCCATGGGGCCCGCGGAGAGGCGCACCTGCGGCTGACCGCCCGGGTAGACCTCTTCGACCGAGGGGGCGAAGACGGCGTCCGCGCCCGAGGCCTCGGCGAGCTTCAGGTCGGCGTCCAGCGTGCGCGGGTAGCGGTCCAGGTCCTCGCCCGCGCCGAACTGGAGGGGGTTGACGAAGACCGTGGCGATCACGAGGCCCTTGCGGCCGACGCGCTCGCGCGCGGCGCGTATGAGCGTGGCGTGGCCCTCGTGGAGCGCGCCCATGGTCATCACCACGGCGGTGCGGCCGGGGACCGCGTAGTGGCCGAGGAGGTAGTCGAGGTCCTCCAGGGCGGGCAGCAGCTCGAAGGCGGGCTCACGGTCCCGGTCCTTCAGCCACTCGGTCAGAGCGTTCACGGCCGTCCTCCGTCGGACAGTACGCCGAGCAGGTCCTCGGCCAGTTCGGGCTTGAGCAGACCGGCCGCGAGGGCGCGATCGGCGGTCGTACGGGCCATGGCCAGATAGCCGGCGACGGCCTGGGGGGCGTGGGTGCGCAGCTCGGCGACGTGCGCGGCGACCGTGCCGGCGTCGCCGCGGGCCACGGGGCCGGTCAGGGCCGCGTCGCCGCTGCGCAGGACGTTGTCGAGCGCGGCGCCGAGGAGCGGGCCGAGCATGCGGTCGGGGGCCGCCACGCCGGCGGTCCGCAGCAGGTCCATGGCCTGGGCGACCAGGGTGACCAGGTGGTTCGCGCCGAGCGCGAGGGCCGCGTGGTAGAGCGGGCGGGCCTCTTCCGCGATCCACTCGGGCTCGCCGCCCATCTCGATGACCAGGGCCTCCGCGGCGAGCCGCAGCTCTTCCGGCGCGGTGACGCCGAAGGAGCAGCCGGCGAGGCGGTCGACGTCGACCGGGGTGCCGGTGAAGGTCATGGCGGGGTGCAGGGCGAGCGGGAGGGCCCCGGCGCGGCGCGCGGGGTCGAGGACGGCGACGCCGTGCCGGCCGGAGGTGTGCACGAGGAGCTGGCCCGGGCGCACGGCGCCCGTCTCGGCGAGGCCGGCGACCAGGCCCGGCAGGGCGTCGTCGGGCACGGTGAGCAGAACCAGCTCGGCGCGCGCGAGGACCTCGGCGGGCGTGACGACCGGGACCTCCGGCAGCAGGGCCGCGGCCCGGCGCACGGAGGCGTCGGAGACCCCGGAGACGGCGACCGGGCGGTGCCCGGCGAGCCGGAGCGCGGCGGCGAGCGCCGGGCCGACACGGCCCGCGCCGACGACGCCGACGGTGAGCCGGGCGGGGCGGTCCTGGGGGCCCGGGTGCTCCGGGAGGGTGTGTGCGTTCACGCGGCGACGGCCTTCCGTTCCAGTCCGCGGGGGGTACCGGACGATTCCTTCGTCATGCTACGTGAGGTACGGGGCGCGCCTTCGGGTCGTCCCCAGCCCTGTGGACAACGGCGGGCTTGTGCAGAACTCGGTCACGCGTTCGCGTGAAGGGCGGGGGGAAGAAGCCCGGCGCCCGGAGTCACCGCCGGCGGGTCAGCACTCGGCCGCCTGCCCGCAGGTGTCCGGGACGCGGCGGGCGCGGTCCTGCGCCGGGTACGGGCGGTCTCTT
>NZ_JBPQTW010000251.1:0-9315 GCF_051386535.1 Streptomyces sp. URMC 127 | reverse complement strand
CCGGCGAGCTGAGCATCGTCGCCGAGCGGACCATGGCGGACGTGACCTCCGCCGACATCCTGCTGGTGCCCGGCGGCAGCATGCGCGGCGTGAACGCCGCGGCCGCCGATCCGGCCGTCCGGAGCTGGATCCGCCGTATCGACCGCGGCACGAGGTGGACCACGTCGGTGTGCACCGGCGCGCTGATCCTCGGCGCGGCCGGCGTGCTGCGCGGCGTGCGCGCCACGACGCACTGGGCCGCGCGCACGGCCCTGGAAGGGTACGGCGCCGTCGTCACGGAGCAGCGTGTCGTCGAGCACGGGAAGGTCATCACGGGTGCCGGCGTCTCCGCCGGCATCGACATGGGCCTCCACCTGGCCTCCCGCCTCTCCGGCGAGGAGGTGGCCCGTGCCGTGCAGCTGGGGGTGGAGTACGACCCGGCGCCGCCGTTCGACAGCGGCAACGCCGCGAAGGCGGACGAGCGCACGAAGCAGCTGGCGCTGAAGTTGCTGAACGAGGCGTCCGTCTGACGGGGCCTCATCCCGCACCTCCGGCGGCCCGGAGGCTGTCTCACCGCCCGCTCGCGCAGTCAGCGCGGGTGGGCGGTTTGCCGTTTCCGGCACCCCTCCGAAAGCAATTACATGTGTAATGCACGGGTAATGCGTTCCTCCGCATAGGGCAATGAAGACGCAGTCCGGAGGGTCCATGGTTGCGGCTGGGACGGAATTAATTCCTCCAAAATCTCGCGGGAATCGAATAGTTCAGGACTGTGCCAATCCCATGTCAAGTAGCCTCCCTCGTCCGGTTTTTGTCGAAAAATTTGTCTTTCACAAGGAGGTAATGCACTGGTAAAGTTCTGGTCGCAGCGGCCGTGCAGCATTGTCTGCGGCCGCCCGGTGCCCGTTGCCCCGAAGCTGTGGCACCGGCATGCCGTTCGCATGCTCGTCATGCTCGACCCGACCCGACCACACCGCGCCCCGGCATCTGCCGCGGAGTGCAGGAGGCAGGCCATCATGAAGTCTCTGATCGAGAACGCACGTTCCTTCGCGGCCACGCACGTGGCCGACCCCGAGCGCGCCGAGAGCTTCCGCGCGCTCGAAGCGGGACAGTCGCCCGACGCGCTGTTCATCACGTGCTCCGACTCCCGTGTCATGCCCGCGCTGTTCACCGGCGCGGCCCCCGGCGAGCTCTTCGAACTCCGTACCGCCGGAAACATCGTCCCCGAATACCGCAGCGAGGAGCCTTCGGGCGAAGTCGCCACGATCGAATACGCGGTGCGCGTGCTGGGCGTCCGCGACATCATCGTCTGCGGCCACTCGCACTGCGGCGCCGTCACCGCCGTCGTCCGCGGCGACGACCTCTCGGCCGTCCCCGCCGTCCGGGGCTGGCTCGAACGCTCCGTCCCCGCGGACGCGCCCGCCCGTGCCGTCGAGGCCTTCACCGACGACATGGCGGAGGCCGTCCAGCGGCACGCCGTCGCCCAGCTGGAGACGCTCCGCACCTATCCCTGCGTCCAAGAGGGCCTGGAAAAAGGCACGTTGGGATTGCACGCCTGGTACTACGAGGTCCATACGGGCGCGGTCGAAGTCCATCTTCCCGACAGCGGCCCGGTGTCGTTCGGCCCCCTGTGACCCGTCTCCACGCGAACCTCAAGGGACCCTCACCCATGATCTCCGCCCTCAAGCAGCCTGCCGTCCTGCGCCAGGACGTGCTCGCTTCGCTCGTCGTCTTCCTCGTGGCCCTGCCGTTGTGCGTCGGCGTGGCCGTGGCCTCCGGGGTTCCGGCCGAACTCGGCCTGATCACCGGCATCGTCGGCGGACTCGTCGTCGGCGCCCTCCCCGGCAGCGCCCTCCAGGTCAGCGGCCCCGCGGCCGGGCTGACCGTGCTCGTCTTCGAGGCCGTCCGCGAATTCGGACTGGGCATGCTCGGTGCCATTGTGCTGGCCACCGGTGTGCTGCAAATCGCCCTCGGGGCCCTGAGGTTCGGCCGCTGGTTCCGGGCGATCTCCGTCTCGGTCGTGCAGGGCATGCTCGCCGGCATCGGGCTCGTCCTCATCTTCGGGCAGCTGTACACGATGGCCGGCGTCAAACAGCCCCGCTCCGGCCCGGACAAGATCCTCGGCATCCCGGGCCTGGCCGCCGACATCATTGCGGACAGCGCCGCCCTGACCGCCTTCGCGGTCGGCGCCGGGACCATCGCCGTGCTCGTCGGGTGGAAGAAGCTGCCCGCCAAGGCCCAACTGGTGCCGGCGCCGCTGGTGGCGGTCGCCCTGGCCACGGCCGTGACGGCGCTGGGCGGCCTGGACGTCGCCCACGTCGAGGTCCGCGGCCTGGTGGATGCCATCCAGCCGCCCGGGCTGAACGACCTGACCACGCTGGGCAGCGTCGGGGTCCTCGGCACCGTCGTCGCCTTCACCCTGATCGCGTCGGCGGAGTCCCTGTTCAGCGCGGCCGCCGTCGACCGCATGCACGACGGGCCGCGCACTCACTACGACAAGGAGCTGATGGCCCAGGGCGTGGGCAACACGGTGTGCGGCGTGCTCGGTGCCCTGCCCATGACCGCGGTGATCGTCCGCAGCTCCGCCAACGTCCAGGCAGGCGCGAAGACTTCGCTCTCCCGCTTCCTGCACGGAGCGTGGCTGCTGCTCTTCGCCGTGCTGCTGCCGGTGGCCATCGGGGTCATTCCGCTGGCCGCACTGGCGGGCGTGCTGGTCCACGCCGGCTGCAAGCTGGTGCCGGTGAAGGACTTCGGCCCGCTGTGGCGCGGGCACCGCGGCGAGCTCGTCATCCTCGCCGTGACGGCCGTCGCCATCGTGACCACCAGCATGTTCGAGGGCGTGGTGCTCGGCATCCTGCTGGCCGTGGTGAAGACGGCCTGGGACACCTCCAAGGTCCAGGTGGACGTCCGCGAGCTCACCGACGGCCGCATGGTCGCGACGGTGACCGGTAATGCCACGTTCCTGCGGCTGCCCCGGATCCTGGAGACGCTGGAGGCCCTCCCGCAGGACCGGCCCATCGAGATCGACCTCTCCGGCGTGCGCCATCTGGACCACGCCTGCCGGACGGCCCTGGAGAGCTGGGCCGCCCGGCACAACGACGCCGGCACCGAACCGGTGCGGATGCGGCACCCGGAGCCGGAGCCGGAGCCCGAGCCCGCGAAGGCGGCGGTGTAACCGGCCAAGTGAGGTCGGGCCAAGGCCAAGTGAGGGTGTGTCACTTGGTGAACCGTTGACACTTACTTGGCCAACGCTTTACGGTCTGAAGCGGCGGCACAAATGCATGGTCATCGCCGCAATTCCTCACTTTTCGGAGGTGCGTTATGGAGAAGCTCATCAAGAAGATGGCGCAGGAGGACGTCTGGCGCGGCTGGGTCGCCGCCAACTCGGCCCAGGCCGCGAAGGACGGCTGCATCAGCGCCGCCCCCAAGGCGGGCTGCATCAGCGCCGCGCCCAAGACGGGCTGTATCTCCTGACGACCGGAGACTGACCGAAGCGAGCGGAGTGGACCGTGACCATCGTGTGTGCGGTCCACTCCGTGCGTACCGGCCCCGTCAACCGCCGTGCGGGGCCTTTCCGTTCTTCCGATCACTCCCGGGGTGGCACATGGATGGGCAGCCGACGGCCGGCATCGTCGAACAGATCAGGGACATACCGATCTACCGCGCGTCGATCGAGCGGGGGCACTTCCCCGTACTGGAGAAACCCGAGATAGCCGACGGCTTCCCGGACAACTGGATGACACCCGCCCTGGAGAAGGCACTTGAGGCGGGCGAGGCCGAGTTCGTCCTCTCCACGGGCACCAACCACGCCCGCATGCAGATCATCCGGCCCCCCTACTTCCTGCTGAACTCCTACTACCGGCTCTGGAGCGAGCACCCCGACATCTCCGCGACCTGGGAGGACGGCTGCCGCAGAGTCTCGCTGACCACGGTGCTGGCGACCGAGCACGTGGCCCGGGTCAACGCCAGGAAGCGCGGGGCCGAGCCGAGCCCCGTCCCGGACCTGGACGACCGGCGGCTCGACGCCCGTACGCTCTACGTCAACCTGACGCTCGACCCCGCGCTGTGGACGCGCGACGACGTCGAGCGGATGCTGGGGGAGATCGAGACGGCCCGCCGGGAACACCCGCAGGGCCGCTACCACCTGGACTGCTCCGGCTATCACCTGGCGCACCTGGTGCACAAGGCCCGGGCGTGGGGCCTGTGGGAGGCCTTCCCGCAGCCCGCCAGCATCATCCACGCCTACGAGTACACCCCGGCCAACGTCCGGTGGTATCTGCACGAGCACTTCGGCTGCCCGGTCATCGACCTCTTCGGCAGCACCGAGCTCGGCTACCTCTACTACAGCGACCGCCACGGCCGCTACCGGCCCTATCTCGACGACATGAGCGTCGAGCTGATCCCGGTCGTCCCCGGCAGCACCCTCTACAGCCTCATCGTCACCAGCGTCCGCAACCCGTACATGCCGCTGATCCGCTACCGCTCCGGCGACTGCGCCCGCACCCTCGACGGCACGCCGGACCCCACCAAGATCGCCGGCTTCTGCGGCCGCGAGAAGGAGCTGCTCGCCGCGCCGGACGGGCCCGTCGCCCAGGGCGACCTCGACGAGCGCATCAGCGCCGCCGCGCCCGGGGTGTTCCTGCACCAGCTGCGGGTGGGGGACGGCACGCCGGCCCGGCTGCTGTACACGACCTTCGACGGCGGCCCGCTCGAAGAGGCGCAGAGCGCGGCGCTGGAGCGCGGCGTCCGCGAGCTGACGGGGCTGCCGTGCGCGCTGGAGCACCGCGAGCACATTCCCATCGGGAAGTCCGGCAAGTACGCCTGGCTCCGGCGCGAGGTCTGAGCCGCCGGACGCGACGACGCGACCTCTTGTACATCGGGACGACGGGAACGGGACGGACCCACCAATGACCACTACTCCGCAGGCGAACGCTCCGCAGCCGAATGCTCCGCAGCTGGAGGCGACCCCGAAGGTCACCGCCGGCGACCTCAAGGCGCTGCTCGGCGAGCAGCTGCACGCCGAAGTGGTGCGGCACTTCACCGGCAGTACGGGCGCGGAGCCCGGCTACGTCGAGCGCCAGGTCCTGGAGGCCCTGCGCTACCTCTACCTGGTCTCCCGCCACCGCGAGCGGCTCAGCGGCCTCTTCCTGCCGGTCGAGCAGGAGATCGACGAGATCTGGCACTACCTCATCCTGCAGACGCGCGAGTACCGGGAGCTGTGCGAGGAACGCCTGCCGGGACGTTTCTTCATCCACCACCGCAGCATCGCCTACGAGGACTACCAGCAGGAGCCCGGCCGCGAGCAGGCCATCGAGGAGGCGCTGCGCTGGATCCCGCTGTACTGCGCGGAGTTCGGCCCGTTCGACGAGGGCGCGCTGCCCCACTGGACGATCGTGCGCTTCCTGCACCGGCAGCTGGACATGTCGCTGGAGGAGATCGCCGCGCTGGAGCCGCTGCAAGCGGCGTGACCCGCCGTTCCCGACACTCAGGAAGAGGAAGCCATGGGCGTCCGGCCCGCCGCACCGGCCACGCGCGGCACCCAGGGGAGCGCCACCGGCCCCGAACAGAAGCGGATCCTGACCGTCCTGGTGATCTCCCAGGTCCTCAGCGGAGCGGGCCTCGCCGCCGGCATCACCGTCGGGGCGCTGCTCGCGGAGGACATGCTGGGCTCGACCGGCCTGGCCGGCTTGCCCAGCGCGCTGTTCACGGCCGGCGCGGCGCTCGGGGCCGTCGTCATCGGGCGCCTCAGCGAGCGCCGGGGCCGCCGGCCCGGCCTCACCCTCGGCCACGCGACCGCCGCCCTCGGCAGCCTCGGGGTCGTGGTGGCGGCCGCCGTGGGCTCGGTGCCGCTGCTCTTCCTCTCCCTCTTCGTCTACGGGGCGGGCACGGCCGTCAACCTGCTCGCCCGGTACGCGGGCGCGGACCTCGCGCCACCGACGCGCCGGGCGAGCGCGGTGAGCACCGTGCTCCTGGCCACCACGTTCGGTGCCGTCGTCGGCCCCAACCTGGTGACCGTCACCGGGGACGTCGCGCACGCCTGGGGCATTCCCCGGCTTGCCGGGCCGTTCCTGCTGGCCGTCGTCGCCTACGCGGCCGCCGCCGTCGTCATGGGCACCTCGCTGCGCCCCGATCCGCTGCTGCGGGCCCGGGAGCTGGCCGCGGCGGAGACGGCCGGCCGGGCCGCGGCGGGCGGTGCGGACGAGGCGGCCGGCGCGGAGGGCGCGGAGGGCCCGGGCGGCCGGGCACACGTACGCGGAGTGGCGACCGGGACCGGGGTGATGGTTCTCAGCCAGCTCGTGATGATCGGCATCATGACGATGACGCCCGTCCACATGAGCGCACACGGGCACGGCACGCAGGCCACCGGGCTGGTCATCGCCCTCCACGTCGCGGCGATGTTCCTGCCGTCCCCGCTCACCGGCAGGCTCGTCGACCGCTTCGGTCCGCCGCGGGTCGCCGCGGCCGCCGGGGCCACTCTGCTGCTGGCCGGGCTCCTCGCCGCCCTCGCCCCGCCGCACCAGGCCGCGGCCCTCGCCGCGGCGCTCGTCCTGCTCGGCCTCGGCTGGAACTTCGGCCTGGTCAGCGGCACCGCCATGGTCACCGAAGCGCTGCCGCTCGCCACGCGCGCCTCGGCCCAGGGTCTCGTCGACGTCGGCATCGCCGTCGCGGGCTCCACCGGCGGGATGACCTCGGGCCTGGTCGTCGCCGGCAGCGGCTACCCGGCCCTCGCCGCCGGGGGCGGCCTGCTGGCCCTGGCGATCGTCCCGGTGGCGGCGTACTACTCCGCCGGCCTCAGCAACCGCGCCACGCTGCGTCGTCCCGGGGGATAACCCCCGGGCCCCCAGCCGGAGCGCGGCCCCGTCCGCCTGCTACTCCGCCGGCCGCTGCAGTCGGGCTACGAACTTGTAGCGGTCCCCCCGGTACACCGAGCGCACCCATTCCACCGGCTGCCCCTGCGCGTCCAGCGAGTGGCGGGAGAGCATCAGCATCGGCAGGCCCACGTCCGTGCCCAGCAGACCCGCCTCGCGCGGGGTGGCCAGCGACGTCTCGATCGTCTCCTCCGC
Source organism: Streptomyces sp. URMC 127 (assembly GCF_051386535.1). Lineage (NCBI taxonomy): Bacteria > Bacillati > Actinomycetota > Actinomycetes > Kitasatosporales > Streptomycetaceae > Streptomyces > Streptomyces sp. URMC 127. Next base: position 2,275 of record NZ_JBPQTW010000251.1, on the reverse strand, counting down.
CTCCGCGAGGCGGACGTCGTAGACCTCGGCGAGCGCGGTGTAGAGCGAGGTGTACTTCGCGAGGCTGCGCCGCAGCGCCGGGAACCTCTTCGCCGACAGGTGGGTCGTCTCGATCGCCATCGGCTCCCCGCTGGCCAGCCGCAGCCGCTCGATGCGCAGCACGCGGCCGCCCGTCGCGATGTCCAGCAGCTTGGCGAGCCGGTCGTCCGCCGTGACGTAGCCGATGTCCAGGAGCTGGGACGTCGGCTCCAGGCCCTGGGCGCGCATGTCCTCGGTGTAGGAGGTCAGTTGCAGCGCCTGCGAGACCTTCGGCTTCGCGACGAACGTCCCCTTGCCCTGGATGCGCTCCAGGCGGCCCTCGACCACCAGCTCCTGGAGGGCCTGGCGGACGGTCGTCCGGGAGGTGTCGAACTCCGCGGCCAGGGTGCGCTCCGGCGGTACGGGCGTGCCGGGAGGCATGGTTTCGGTCATGTCCAGCAAATGGCGTTTCAGGCGGTAGTACTTGGGAACGCGCGCGGTCCGCGCGCCGCCCGGCGCGCTGCCGCCCTCGGCCGTACCGCCCTCGGTCGCCATGGCCTGCCTTCCCGACTCCGATCCTGCTGCTGTCACCGGCTCCTCCGTCTGTCGCGGTCACATGGTGGCACGGGCAGAGCCCGAGGGGCCCGGAGACGCCCAGGTCGACCTCGAGGTGTCGGTCCGGTAACGGAGCCGACAGCGACTCTTATACACCCTTGACACCCCAAAAGGTCTAGGCCAAGCTGCGGGCACTGGTCTAAACCATTAAAGACCACATTCGGTCCTTGAGGAGAGTGCTGTGAAGCGAGGGCTCATAGCGGCGACGGGTGTCGCGGCCATGTTGGTGAGTGTTGCTGCCTGTGGGTCCAGCGACAGTGACAAGGGATCGGGCGACAGCGGCAAGGCCAAGAGCCTCACCGTCTGGTTCATGGACGGCTCCAACCCTCCGGCCTGGACGAAGGCGGTCCAGGCCGAGTTCGAACAGAAGACCGGCGCCAAGCTCGACGTCCAGGTCCAGAAGTGGGACGGCATCCAGCAGAAGCTGACCACGGCCCTCTCCGAGGCCAACCCGCCGGACGTCGTCGAGGTCGGCAACACCCAGACCCCCTCCTACGCGCAGACCGGCGGCCTCTCCGAGCTCGGCGACCTGAAGAAGGAGATCGGCGCCGACTGGACCGAGTCGCTCAACAAGCCCGCCGTCTTCGAGGGCAAGCAGTACGCCGCCCCGTGGTACGCCGCGAACCGCGTCGTCATCTACAACAAGAAGGTGTGGGCGGACGCGGGCGTCACCGACGTCCCGAAGACCCGCGCCGACTTCTTCAAGGCCCTGGAGGCCATCCAGAAGAAGGGTGAGGCCGAGCCGCTCTACCTGCCCGGCCAGAACTGGTACTTCTTCGACGGCCTGACCATCGGCACCGGCGCGGACCTGGTGAAGAAGGACGGCAAGAAGTGGGTGTCCAACCTCGCCGACCCCAAGGTCGCCAAGGCCATGGACATCTACAAGCAGTACCAGTCCTTCAGCAAGGCCCCCAAGGACAAGGACGAGGCCACCCCGCAGCAGGCCGACGTCTTTGCCAAGGGCAAGACCGGCGCCTTCATCGGCATGGGCTGGGAGGCCGCCACGGCCATCAAGGCCAACCCGGCCATCGAGAAGGACCTCGGCTACTTCACCATCCCCGGTGAGACCGCCGACAAGCCCGAGGGCGTCTTCCTCGGCGGCTCCAACCTCGCCGTCACGGCGGGCAGCAAGAAGCAGGACCTCGCCAAGGAGTTCCTGAAGATCGCCCTGTCCGACAAGAACGAGGCCGCCCTGGCCGAGGAGGTCGGCTCGATCCCCAACAAGGACTCCCTGCTGGGCAGCCTGAAGGGCAATGCCGCCGCCGAGGCCGCGGCCCCCGCCGCCAAGAGCGGCGCCACGACCCCGCTGATCCCGGAGTGGGCCGCGGTGGAGAACGCCCCGAACCCGATCAAGGCGTACATGACGGCGGTCCTCAACGGTAAGTCCCCCGAGGAAGCCGCCAAGCAGGTCGAGGCCGACGTCAACAAGCGCCTCAGCCAGAAGCAGTGACGCACCGGCAGTGACGCACCGGCAGTGACCCGCCGGCCGGGTGGGCGCCGTGACAGACGGCTCCCGCCCGGCCGCGCACCGACGCAACACCGTTCGACAGGTTTGACAGGGGAGAAGGCGGACGACGATGTCAGCGCAGATCGAAGAGGCGGCGGCCACCCGGCCCGCCTCCCGGACCGGTAAGGGCACCGC
>NZ_JBPQTW010000250.1:0-9405 GCF_051386535.1 Streptomyces sp. URMC 127 | reverse complement strand
GCCCCGGGGCGCTCACCGGGCCGGGCCCAGCCCGACCAACCCCGCCGCCGCGGCGCGCAACCCACCACCCACGTCACCGGCGGTGCCGAACCCGCCTCAGGCCGTACGGCACCGCCGGACACCACCGTCGTGGCACATCACCGCCGCGGCGGAAGAAAGGCGCACCCCCCGCCGGAGGCGCCCCGCGCCGCCATGCCGGGCACCGGCGCAGGAGCCCGCACCCCCCGCCGGAGGCGTTACGCCGCGCCCGCCGGTTCCAGGGGGGCCAGCGCCAGCGCCCTCGCGCCGCGGCCCGGGGCCATGTCCAGGCGGGCCAGGACCGCGGGGACGGCGATGGACGGCATGAGGTGCTCGTAGAGGACGATCGCGCGGCGTTCGAGGTCCGCGCGGTCGGAGACCGACTGCGACAGCGCGTTGATGCCCCCGAACGCCCCCACGATCAGCTCCGCGACCTCCGGCGGCACGACGTCCGGTAACACCTCCCCCCGCTCCTTGCCCTCGGCAAGCAGCCGCGTGTGGAGCTCGATCCACCCGGTGAAGGGCCCGTTCCGGTGCAGGAGCGCCGCGGAGCCGTGCTCCATCGTCAGCCGTACGCTCCCCCGCAGCACGGGGTCGACCAGCAGCTGGTGGGCGAACACCATGCCGAGGTCGACGAGCCGCTGCATCCGGCACCCGCCGGGCAGGTCCAGGAGCGCGGACGTCGCCTCGGCCTGGGCGTCGATGACGGCGAGGGCGAGGTCCTCCTTCGAGGGGAAGTGGAAGTAGAGCGCCCCCTTGGTGACCTCCGCCCGCGCGAGGATCTCGTTGATCGTGGCGGCGTCGTAGCCCCGTTCGTCGAACACCACCGCGGCCGCTTCCAGGATGTTCTGTCGCGTCCTGATCGCACGGTCCTGCTTGGCCACGGCACGCCTCCGAATCGATGGACCCGCTCACCGCCTCGGCGCGGTGGAGGGCTGGGCATCCAGCGGCCGCAGCCGGTACCGGTGGCGCGCCCGCGGCGTCGAGCGTATGCAGCACACCCGCGTCAAGGGAGGAGAGCGAACCAGCCAACGTGTATTTATGGGAGCGATGAGTCTCACCGGAACCGCGTTCTTCGCCGCGCTGGCCGCGGCGACGGCGTGCGCCGTGCTGGCCACCCTTCTCCTCTGGTCGAGGGTTCCGGGCCCGGCCCCCGCCCGCTGGCTCGCGCGCGTGCTGCTGATCGGGCTGTGCCAGGTGACGGCCATCTGCGTGGTGGCCGCGTGGATCAACACGAGCTACGGGCTGTACGCGTCGTGGGACGACCTGCTGGGCCGGGCGGGCGGCGCCGGCCCGGTGGCGATGCCGGGGCCGCCGCCCGAGCGCGCCCGCTTCCTGCGCGGGGACGCGGGGATGCAGCAGACGTACGTACGGGGCCCCCGTTCGGCGCTGTCGGGCCAGGTGATGGTGTGGACGCCGCCGCAGTACGACGAGCCGCGCTTCCGCCGCACGCCGTTCCCCGTGGTGATGCTGCTGCACGGCATCCCCGGCTCGCCCCAGTCGTGGCTGGACCAGGGCCACATGCCGGCGGACTTCGCGAAGCTGCTGCGGTCCGGTGCGACACACCCGTTCATCCTGGCCGTACCGGTGATCAACCCCGGCGGGCTGGACACGGACTGCGCCGACATCCCCGGCCACAAGATCGCCACCTGGCTGTCGACGGACGTCCCGGACGTGATCCGGCACCACTTCCGTACGGCGAAGGGCCCCCGCTCGTGGGGCCTGCTGGGCATCTCGACGGGCGGCTACTGCGCGGCGAAGCTGCCCCTGCAGTACCCGCGGGTCTTCGGGGCGGGCGCGGCCCTCGACCCCGATCCGCTCAACGGCGCGCAGGGCGCCCTGACCGACCCCGGCCTGCGGGAGCGCAACAGCCCGACGTGGCTGGTGGCCCACACGAAGCCGACGGGGACGGATGTCGGGCTGTTCCTGGCGACGTCGCGGCAGGACCGCTCCAGCCCGCCGTCCCTAATCGAACAGTTCGAGCAGGCCGCGGCCGGCAGCGGCGTACGGCTGCGGACGATGCTGGCGCCGGAGGGCGGCCACAACTACCACACCTGGATCTCGATGTACCCGGCCGCGTTCGCCTGGCTCAGCGAGGAGCTGACGGGGCCGGGCGGTCAGCCGCCGGGTGGTCAGCCGCCGGGCGGCACGGCCCCGGGCGCCGAGCCCCCGGGCACCGAAGCGGACGCCGAGACCGGCACGGAGACGGGCAGGGAGGCGGGCACGGAGACGGGCAGGGAGAGGAACGCGGAGGCGGGCACGGACGCCGAAGCGCCGGATTCCGGTACCTCGGACCCTTAATTGCTGACGTCCTGGGGGAACGTCATCTGCTTCCCCATCCATTCCAGCGTCGGCCCGATTTCCCGCCGCCAGGTGGTGAAGTTGTGGCTCCCCGTCGGAAGGATGATCTTCGCCGCGGTCATCGGCTCCTTCACCGCCTTGAGGAATTTCTCGGTCTCCTTGAAGTTCTTCTCGCCTTCCTTGCTGCTGGTGACGAGGACGGAAACGCGCGGCGCGGGCAGGTTCTGCAGCCGCCAGATCAGATCGTGCTCGCGCTTGTTCTTCTCACCCTCCTCTCCGTCGCCGAAGAGGTTCCCCGTGGTCAGATCATTCTTGATCTTGTAGTCGGCGGAAAGGGCGCCCGCGACGGGAAAGGTGCCGGGCTGCCGCATGGCGAGTTCGAGCGCGCACGTGCCGCCCGAGGAATAGCCCATGACGCCCCAGGCGCTGGGCTCGTGGCCGACCCGGTAGGCGCTCTTGAGCGCCTCGGGCAGGTCCTTGGTGAAGTACGTCTCGGACTGCGGGCCGCCGGGGACGTCCACGCACTCGGTGTCGCGCGGCGGGGCTATCGTCGGCCGCACCATCACGATCACGGTCGGCTGCATCCTGCGCTCGGTGATCAGGTCGCTCGCGGTCTTCGGCACCTTCAGGAAGTGGGAGAGGTTGGTGATCCCGCCGGGATAGCCGCTGATGGCGATGATCACAGGGAAGCGCTGGCGCTTGTACTGCTCCTGGAAGTACTGCGGCGGGAGGTAGACGAACGCCGGCTCCATGACCCCGGCCCGGCGGGCGACCAGGCGCACCGACTCGACCGTGCCGACCTTCTCCTTCGGCCCCTGCGGGATGTCGGTCCTGTCGAGGCCCTCCGTGCCGGTGTTGCGCACGAGCCCGCCCTTGCCGGCCTCGACCGGCGCGGCGTTCGCGCCGCCGTTGTCGGTGACCTGGGTGACCTCGCCCGGCGAGCGGTCGTACTTGCCGATCAGCTCGCCCCACGAGCCGTAGAAACTGTTGGCGGAATTCACCGCGAGCAGCACCGAGGACATGATCGTCAGCTGGGTGACGAGGATCGCGCCGAGCCGGCCGAGCAGGGGCAGCGCTCCGCGGCCGGAAAGCCGCGGCCAGAGCCAGAGGGTGAGACCCACACACACCACGGCGACGAACACCACCGTGTACAAGAGCGACCTGCTGGTCAGGCCCATGCGCCCCTCAACCCCCTGCCCCGTGGTGGGTACTCGTGTTCGGTAAAGCGATACTCACCGATGAAGAGGCCGGAATGGGTGGACAGGGTTGCCCTGCACCGATTTCTTACCCTGCTCTTGTCCTGTGCGTGTCCTGCCGGCTCCCTGCCGTTATCGCGCCGGAAACCGGTCCCGGCGGCGGGTGGGCGGGGGTTCCGCTGGGCAATAAGGGCGCATGGGTGACGTCTTCCTTCGCAGGCTGAGCCGCTGGCAGGCCGACCAGTACCGCGATCAGCTCGCGGATCTGCACGCCACGGCGTACGACGTTGCGGCGCACGACGTCGCGTCGTACGCGGAACCGCAAGGCCATGGACACGGCCACGGCGGTGCCGGGCACGGCGGTCCCGGGCAGGGAGAACCGTACGTCCCGCCCTTCCACAGCCGCAGCCGCTTCCGGGAGCGGCTCGCCGAGCACTCCGCGCGGCCGGGCTTCGACCTGGTGGTCGCGGACTCCGGCGGGCAGCCGGTCGGCTGCGCCTACGGCTATCCGCTGCCGCGCGACAGCGCCCGGTGGCACGGCTTCGACGGGACCGTCCCCGGGCAGCTGGCGGAGCTGACCGCGGCGGGCCGGGTCTTCGCGGTCGCCGAGCTGGTGGTCACCCCCCGCGAGCGCCGCCGGGGCATCGGGCGGCTGCTGCACGACCGGCTGCTGTCCGGCAGCGGCGCGGCGCTCGCGGTGCTGGTCCTCTCCCCCGCGGACGCGCACGCCGCGGCGGCGGAGGCGGCCCGCCGGTCCTGGGGCTGGCAGCCGGCCGGCCGCCTGCGGCTCCCCGCGGCGGGGGACGTGGGGGACGCCCTGGAGGTGTTCGTACGCCCGCTGCGCCGCTGACCGCTCGCCGCGAGCACGGAGCGGAGACTGAACCGGTACGGGGTGACGCCGCTGCGTCGGCACGCGGCGAACGCCGCGCCCGGCCGTGGCGAACGCCGCACCCGTACGCGGCGAACGCCGCCCCCCGTACGTGGCTTGAAACCGTCGTTGCCGCCGCCGCGCCCTGACACGGCGTGAACTTCCTTGGCCCCAACTGGGCGTAGGCGCCGTCCCTCGTGCGTGGGGCGGCCGGGAGTGCCTCGCGAGGGTCTGAGCATGCGGGGAATAGGGGGGCGGCTAGCCTTACGTCACCGTCCCCCAGGGGGATGTATACCCGCAACACGGACATTTCATAGCTCCCGAGACACGTGAAGGACTACTCCACATGGGCATTCGGAGTCTGCTGCGGAACGCGTTCGGCCGGTCCAGGACAGCGACGGCCGAACGAGACGAAGCGAGCCCGCGCCTGCAGAGCGCGCCGCCGTCCGTGCCCGCGCCCGCCCAGGAGCCGGACCCGGAGCCGCGCGCCGAACCGCGTACCGCACCTCGTACCGCACCCGGGGGCGCGTCCCGTGCCGAGGCGGCCGCCGAGCCGGTCGTGGCCCGGCCCCGCACCCCCGCGGAGGAGACGGCCGCCGAGCCCGTCCGCGCGCCGGTGCCGCCGCAGCAGGGCGGCGGGGGCTCCGTGCGGGTGACGGAGCCGGCCGCCGAGCCCGCGCTCGGCGAACCGGACGACGACCGCATCCCCGACCCGGGCCCGCTGGACCCGGTGCCGCACCCGGGCCCGACGCCCGGTCCGCGCCCCGGCCCCGGGCCCGTCCCGCCGGAGCCGAGCCCCGAGCCCGAGCCGGAGCCGACGCCCGTCCCGGCGCCCAAGCCCGTCCCGCAGCCCGATCCCGCCCCGCGGCCGGACCCCGAGCCGGTGCCGGAGCCCGCTCCCGGCCCGGACCCGATCCGCAAGCCGGAGCCGGCGCCGGGCCCGTCGCCGGAACCGGCCCCCGCGATGCCGCCCCGCGACGAAGCCCCCGCCGGGAGCCCCGCGCGGACCGCCGGCCGGGCCGCCGGGGAGGGCGCGGCCATCAGCCTGGAGAAGGTGGAGCAGCGCGCCCCCGGTCTGATCAGCCTCTACAAGGAGGCCGGCGCTTCCCTGGAGAAGCAGGGCCTGACCGGGCAGCGCGCGGCGGTCTACCTCGTGCTCGACCGTTCCGGCTCCATGCGCGAGTTCTACAAGAACGGCACGGTCCAGCACCTCGCGGAACAGGCCCTCGGCCTGTCCGCCCACCTGGACGACGACGGCACGGTGCCGGTCGTCTTCTTCTCCACGGACGTCGACGGCGTGGCGGAGGTCGACCTCGGCAACTACGAGGGCCGCATCGGGGAACTGCACTCCTCCATGGGCCACATGGGCCGCACCAACTACCACTGGGCGATGGAGGCGGTGATCGAGCACTACAAGAAGTCCGGCTCGACGGCCCCCGCGTTCGTCATCTTCCAGACAGACGGCGGCCCGTACAGCAAGGCGGCCGCGGAACGGGCCCTGTGCGAGAGCGCGAACCTGCCGATCTTCTGGCAGTTCGTCGCCTTCGGCGACCCGGACGGCAAGGGCTTCGACTTCCTCCGCAAGCTGGACGACCTGCCGGTCCCGGAGAAGCGCGTCGTGGACAACGCGGGCTTCTTCCACGCGGGCCGCGACCCGAAGTCGCTGACGGACGCCCAGCTCTACGCGGAGCTGATGGTGGAGTTCCCGGACTGGCTGAAGGAGGCCCGCGCGGCGGGCATCATCGCGGACTGAGCCCTTCCGGGGCGGGCAGCGCGTCCGCCCCGGAAGCTCACTCCGGGGCGGAGGGCCGCCCTACCGGCCCGGCGCGGGGAACTCCACCGTCACCCGCAGGCCCCCGCCCCGGTTCGGGACGGCGCTCGCCCGGCCCCCGTGGGCCCGCGCGATCGACTCGACGATCGACAGGCCCAGGCCCGTACCGCCGCTGAGGCGCTCCTTCCCCTGCCCGCGGCGGAACGGCTCGAACAGGGCCGGGATGTCGGCCGCCGCCACCACGGGCCCGGAGTTGCGGACCACCAGCCGGCCGGGTTCGACGATCACGTCGACGTCGCCGCCGGGGTGGTTGTACTCGACCGCGTTCCGCAGCAGGTTTCCGGCGAGCTGCCCGAGCAGGACGCGGTTGCCCCGCAGCGGCGCCCGCTCGCTGCGCACGGACAGCCGCACCCCCGCCCGCTCCGCGCGCCCCGCGATCGCCGCGGTCTCCTCCGAGACGACGTCGGCGAGGTCGAGGGGGTCGCGGCGCTCCAGGCCGCGGTCGCTGCGGGCGAGCAGGAGCAGGCCGTCGATGAGCCGTTCGGAGCGGCGGTTGGCCTCCAAGAGCGTGGTGCGCACGTGCGCGAGCTCCTCCGGGGAGGGCTCCCCGTCCAGCCCCACCTGGACGGCCGTGCGCTGTACGGCGAGCGGTGTGCGCAGCTCGTGCGAGGCGTTGGAGATGAAGCGGCGCTGGCTTTCGAAGGCGCCCTGGACGGGGCGCAGGCAGCGGCCGGCCGTCCACCAGCCCACCCCGACCGCCAGCAGGGCGGTGACCAGCAGCGCCGCGGCCGACCACATGACCAGCTGCTGGGAGGCGGCGGCGCTGACGTCGCCCGAGATGCGGGACGCCGTCCAGGCGCTCACCCGCTCTCCGGGCCGGACGAGTTCGACGGGCACCGCGTTGCGCGCGATGGTCGTCGCCCGCTCCTCGGTGCCGGCGCGCGAGAGCAGGTTCACGGTGAGCAGGAGGGCCGCGCCCAGCACGAGGAAGATCCCGCCGAAGGCCACGGCGATGCGCGTACGGGCCGTGGGGAACGGCCTCCTCACGGTCTTCACAGGGCGTACCCCACGCCCTGCACCGTACGGATCAGCGCCGGTTCCCCGAGCTTGCCGCGCAGCTTGCTCATCGCGACGCGCACCGCGCCGGTGAAGGGGTCGGCGTGCGCGTCCCAGGCGCGCTCCAGGAGCTCCTCCGCGCTGACGACCGCGCCGTCCGCCTCCAGCAGCAGCTGCAGGATGGCGAACTCCTTGGGCGAGAGGTCCAGGGCGCGGCCGTCCCGGTCGGCGGTGCGGCGCACGGTGTCGAGCCGCAGGCCCGCCTTCTCCAGCAGCGGCGGGGCCGGGCGGGCGCTGCGCCGCCGCAGGGCGCGCACCCGCGAGATCAGCTCGGGGAACTCGAAGGGCTTGGGGAGGTAGTCGTCCGCGCCCAGGTCCAGGCCGGCCACCCGGTCCTCCATCGAGCCGGCGGCGGTGAGCATCAGGATGCGGGTGCGGGAGCCGCCGGCGACGAGGTGCCGGGCGACGTCGTCGCCGTGCACCCGCGGGAGGTCGCGGTCGAGGACGACGACGTCGTAGTCGTGGAGGGAGAGGTAGGCGATGGCCGCGTCGCCGCTGTAGACGGTGTCCACGGCGAAGCCGGCCCTGCGCAGGCCCGTCGCGACCAGCTCGGCCAGTATCTCTTCGTCCTCGGCGACCAGTACCCGCATGATCCCGTCCGTCTCCGTTCGTCTCCTCCGGGGCCCGGGGAGAGCGGCAGCGCTTTCCCCTCCCAGCATGCGGTGTACAGGAGGACATGTTTCGCAAACCTCTCCAACGCGCTTCCCGCGCCCCCGGGGAGCCTCCGCGCGCCCCGTGCACGCGGTTACGGTCCGCCGACCGAACGACTACTGTTGGTAATCACAGAGTCACTCTGCGGATACGTTCGGACGCAAGCGGATACAGGAGCCCAGTCATGGCCGTTCCCGGCGAGGCCGTCCCCAGCGAGGAAGGCGAGGTGCGGACGTCCCACGCGGGCACGTTCGCCTCCCTGCAGGACGCCGTCGACTTCGTCACCCTCCCCCCGGGCGAGGGCAGCGGCGAAGCCGGCTTCTCCTACCGGGCCGACGGCCAGGTCGACGTCGTCTACTTCCACTGACGCCGCTGGCCGGCGCTGTCGGACCGGGCTGCCGGCCGAAGCTTCCTCCGGGGCATCCGCCGGGGCTTCCTCCGGGGTCCTTTGAGAGGGAGGGGGAACCGGGTGGCGGGAGGGGCAGCCCCCGCCACCCGGTCACAACGCCTGCACGGGCCGTACCGGCTACGGCCTGCACGGGCCGTACCGGCTACGGCCGGGCTGGAGCACCCGCTACGGGCGGGGCGGGAGCGCGCCCAGGGCGGCCGAGGCCCGTTCCTGCCGGGCGTCGAGATCCGCCTTGACCGCGGCAAGCTCCTTCGCGTTCCGCTCGATCTCCCGCCGCTGGTAGGCCGCGTCGACGGTGAACCACACGCCGACCACGTTGTGCTCCTTCTTGCACCGCGCGTCGGCCGTCGCCGCCTCCCGCTCCTTCGCGGACGGCCGGGGCGTGCGCCAGGCGGGGTCGCCGCTCGCCTCCAGCGGATCGCCGTACGAGCCGAAGCCGTGTCCCTTCATGCACTGCGCCCACCGGGCGAGGACCCGGGCCACGCGGGGGTCGCGCCTGGCCTGCTCGAAGCTGCCGGCGTTGATCCGGTCGGCGACCGGCGCGTCGCCGCCCGCCTCCGCCCCGTCCGCGCCGAACGCGGCCCGCGCCTCGCCCAGGCAGCCGCCCGCGGGGACGGTGCGCCCGCCCGCCTTCTGCCCGCCCTTCGCGGCGTCGCTGCCTGGCTTGGCCTTCGGATCATCCGTGCCGGTCAGCACGGTGGCCGCCTCCGCCGGGAGGGACGGCGGCGGCTGCGGGGGCGGGGTCTGCGTCCGCGGGCTGCCGGGCGGCGCGAAGCCGTAGCGGGCGGCCTCGGCCGGATCGGTGACCCCGTAGCGGTACTGCGTACGGCTCCCGGGGCGGAAGGGGACGGACGGGGCGGGCGGCCGGTAGGCGATCCCGAAGCGGCTCATGCAGCGCTCGACGAGCGTGCGCCGGGCGTCGTCCAGGCGGTCGGCCTGGTCGTTCGTGAGGAGATAGGGGTCGATGGGCAGGGAGCGGGAGGCCGCGGACTCCATCGGCGGAAAGACCGCGGACTCCATCGGCGGAAGGACCGGAGCGGAAGGCCGCGGCCCGCCCCCTTCGGCCCCTTCGCCC
>NZ_JBPQTW010000249.1:0-9406 GCF_051386535.1 Streptomyces sp. URMC 127 | reverse complement strand
GCAGGTCGTCGCCGTCCAGGAAGGCGGCGACGGGGTCGCGGTCGAGGCCCACGGTGACCGCGGCGTCCGTGAGGTGCTCGCGGTCCCCGATGTCGAGGCCCTCGCCGAAGTGGGCCTCCAGCAGGCGGCCCTTCAGCCGGGCCTGGGCGTCGGGCCCGTACTCCTCCAGGACGAAGCGGAGGAGCCGGTGGGCGAGGAGGGAGTTGTTCTCCACGACGGTGTCGAAGTCGAACGTGAGCCCCTCGGCCGCCCCCAGCCGCGTGATGTGGTCGTCCATGGCGACGGACTGCGGCCCGTACTTGGCGGCCAGCACCTCGCGGTGGGGGAGCGGCTCTTCGGGGGCGTGCGGGTCGAGCTGGAAGGGCCGGTAAACGACCTCGACATCGCCCGCCCCGGGGAACGCGGCCAGCGCCTGCTCGAAGCGGCGCTTGCCGACGTGGCACCACGGGCAGGCGATGTCGCTGTAGATCTCGACCTTCACGGCAGACTCACTCCATCAGCGTTGCTTGAATAATCAAACAATGCTAACGCGCGAGCGGGGCGGCCGCGGCGGCTCAGCCGACGAGCTGGATCTCGTTGTGGGTGCCGGAGGCGTCCACGTCGGCGTAGTAGCTGAGGTTGCCGTCGGCCCAGCGGGCCAGGAGGTCCTCCTGCTTGCCACCCCCGAAGGAACCGGCCACCAGCGGCTGCGCGTACTTCCAGGCCGAGCCCTCGGGGCGCAGGGCGATGCTGTCGCGGAAGCCGCGGGCGTCGAAGCCGGGGAAGAGGTCGGTCTTGCCGTTCTTCAGGCGCACGACCAGGTCGTTCGCCTTCTGGCCGGTGAACCGGCCGGAGGTGATCTGGGCACCTTCCCGGGCCTTGTCGGCACGGGTCAGCTGGATCTCCTTGGAGATGCCGTTGTCGGAGGTGCCGGGATACATCGAGGTGGAGCCGTCGGCCCACAGGACGACCAGGTCGTCCCGCCGGTCCGGGTCGGTGTGACTGCCGGCCGCGATGGACCGGGCGTTCTTCCAGCTGTCGCGGTAGGCGAGGGTCTTCTCGCGGGCGAAGCCGAACTCGTTGACCGCTTCGAAGGTCGAGAGCTTGCCGCTCTTCCAGCGGACGGCGACCCCGTCCGTGCTGTTGAAGCCCACGCCGATGGAGGTGACGGCCTCCGCGTCCTTCCAGTAGCTCCCCGCGGCCGCGAGCTTGTGCTCCTTCCAGACCGGCAGCTTGGGGTCGGCCTGGCCGGAGCCCTCGAAGAGGCTGGCCGAGCCGTCGGCCCAGACGACGAACAGGTCCGAGCGCTCGTTGTCGTTCGTTGCGACGAAGTGACCGGGAACGACCTGGACGGCGTCCTTCCAGTTCACCCGGGGGAGGACGGTGCGGGCGGCGACGGCCTTGATCCACCCCGCGATGTCGTCCACCCGGGTCTCGGACGCGGTCCGGCGCTTCTCCGACTCGTCAGCGCCGAAGCAACCGGCCTGGCCGGAGGTGCTGTGGACGCCGTACAGCACGCGGAACGTGCTGACCCGGTCGAAGAGGGGGCCGCCCGTGTCGCCCTGGCACACGGCGGCGTCCGGGGACTCGCCCGTGAGGCGCAGCGTGGTGGCGTCGACCGAGTCGACGTTGAAGCGGGCGGCGTGCAGGCGGTCCGGAACCCACTCGTCCTTGGTCCGGCCGTAACCGGCTGCCCACAGGCCGTCGCCCTTCCGGGAGGGGATGGTCGAGATCCCGTCGACGGGCTTGACGCCGGTGACCGGCTGCGCCAGCCGCGCCATGACCAGGTCGCGGTCCTCGCGCGGGACGAGCTCGACGACGTCCACGACCGTGCCCTCACGGCCGATGGTGGCGGTCGTCTTCCACTTCGGCGCGCCGGGGGCGGTCTTGAAGCCCTTGGCCGGGTCGTCGGCGAAGCAGCTGGCGGCGGTGATCAGCCACTCCTGCTGGACGAGCGTGGCGGAGCAGCTGCGTGCGCCTTCGTTGATGTCGAGCTTCGCCGTGAAGGCGTACTCGCCGTCGGCGACGGGCTCGCCGGCGACGGCGTGCGCCGGGGCGCCGGTCAGGAGCGTCGCCGTGGCGGCGGACGCGAGGATGCCCGTCATCCACGCGGCGCGCGGACGTGCGGAAGCCATGGTGATGTTCCCCCTGGAACTGAAGCTGTGCGAAGGGAAAGGGCCGGCGAAGGAGCGGCGTCAGACCTGCAGGGCCATGAGTGTGGCGGGCTCGCCCCAGGCGGACTCGCCCACGGCCTTGAAGTCGTTCGCGGGCACGTTGACCATGCCGGTGGGGCCGCCGACGGACGCCCACGTGCCGTACTTGCCGGCCGCGATGCCGATGACGTCGGGGATCTCCAGGGAGAGGTAGCCCTTCTTGCCGTTGCCGGTGACCTTGAAGCAGATCCGGCCCTGGTTGATCTCGTCGCGCTGCTTCGTGTAGACGGTGATGTCGGCGGGGCCGGCCTTGCAGTCGGTGAGCAGGATGTGCCCGTCACCGCTGTTGAGCCGGATGCCCCGCTCCTTGAGGATCTTCGCCGCGCCCGGGTACTCGAAGGTCTCCACGGCGCTGGGCAGGGTGGTGTCGTCACCCGCCGCGATGCCGGGCGCGGCAGCGCCCAGGACGACGGCCGCGGCGCCGGCGCCGGCGATCAGAATGGTGCGTGCACGGGAAAGCATGCGAAATCCCCCCGGTTTCGGAAAAGTCAGGCCTGCAAATTACCACGCAGAACGATCTTTCCTGTCCGGATTCCGGACGGTTGTGAGCGGCTTCGCCGTTACCCCGTCTCGCGCCACCGATTGGTGATCGGCAACCGCCGGTCCTTCCCGAACCCCTTGGCCGAGATCTTCGTGCCCGGCGGGTACTGGCGCCGCTTGTACTCCGCCGTGTCCACCATCCGCAGGACCCGCGTGACCAGCTCCGCGTCGAAGCCCTCGGCGACGATCTCCGCGTGGCCCCGGTCGCGGTCGACGTACAGCTCCAGGATCCGGTCGAGGAGCTCGTAGTCGGGCAGGGAGTCGGTGTCCACCTGGCCCGGGCGCAGTTCGGCGCTCGGCGGCTTGGTGATGGAGTTCTCGGGGATGGGCGGGGTCTCGCCGCGGGATGCGGCGTCCGCGTTGCGCCACTTGGCGAGGCGGAAGATCCAGGTCTTGTAGACGTCCTTGATGGGCCCGTACGCGCCGACCGAGTCGCCGTAGAGCGTCGAGTAGCCGCACGCGAGCTCGGACTTGTTGCCCGGCGCGAGGACGATGTGGCCCTCCTGGTTGGAGATCGCCATCAGCATCGTGCCGCGCAGCCGCGACTGCAGGTTCTCCTCGGCGAGGCCGGTCAGGCTCAGCGCCCCCATGTACGCGTCGAACATCGGCGCGATCGGGACGGTGCGGAAGTTGAGCCCGGTGCGGCGGGCGAGCTCCTCGGCGTCGGCGAGGGAGTGCTCGGAGGAGTAGCGCGACGGCATCGCCACGCCGTACACGTTCTCCGCGCCGACCGCGTCGCACGCGATCGCGGCGACGAGCGCGGAGTCGATGCCGCCGGACAGGCCGATCAGCACGCTGCGGAAGCCGTTCTTGACGACGTACGCGCGCAGGCCCGTGACCAGCGCCCGGTAGACCTCGGCGTCGTCGCTCAGGTGCGGCGCCGCGCCGCCCGGCGTCTCCGGCTCGTACGCGGGGAGGGGGTCGGCGGACAGCGTGACGTGGTCGATGCGCAGCCCGTCGGCCACGACCCCGGACGGCGCCGCGGAGGCGGCGGCCGGCAGGTCGAGGTCGAGCAGGACGCAGCCCTCCTCGAACTGCGGGGCCCGCGCGATCACCCCGCCGTCGCGGTCGACGACGATCGTGTCGCCGTCGAAGACCAGCTCGTCCTGGCCGCCGGTCATGGCCAGGTACGCCGTCGTGCACCCGGCCTCCTGGGCGCGCTTGCGCACCAGCTCCAGGCGGGTGTCGTCCTTCTCCCGCTCGTACGGGGAGGCGTTGACCGACAGCAGCAGCCCGGCGCCCGCCGCGCGCGCCGCGGGCACCCGGCCGCCCTCCTGCCACAGGTCCTCGCAGATCGCCAGGGCCACGTCCACGCCGTGCACCCGGATCACCGGCATGGTGTCGCCGGGCACGAAGTACCGGAACTCGTCGAAGACGCCGTAGTTCGGCAGGTGGTGCTTGGCGAAGGACAGCGCGACCGCGCCGCGGTGCAGCACGGCCGCGGCGTTGCGCGGGGCGCCCGCGGGGCGGCCCAGGCGCGGCCGCGCCTCCTCGCTGCGGTCCAGGTAGCCGACGAGCACCGGCAGCTCGCCGAGGCCCTCGGCGGCCAGCCGCCCGGCGAGGGCGTCCAGCGCCGCGCGCGACGCCTCGACGAAGGAGGGCCGCAGGGCCAGGTCCTCGACCGGGTAGCCGGTCAGCGCCATCTCGGGGAACGCCACCAGATGGGCGCCCTGCCCGGCCGCGTGCCGGGTCCAGTGCAGGATCGACTCGGCGTTCCCGGCGAGATCGCCGACGCAGGAGTCGATCTGGTTCAGAGCGAGGCGAAGTTGAGGCACGCCGCCCAGAGTACTCGTCTATCTGACGCGATCTCTGAGCGGCGAGTTGCGTCGTTCACGGTCGTGCCTGACTACTTCCGGTAGCCGAGCAGCGTCATCATCCCCGACTCCGCGTGGTAGACGTTGTGGCAGTGGAGCATCCACAGGCCCGGGTTGTCCGCGTCGAAGTCCACGTCCAGCCGCTTGCCCGGCAGCACGATCGCCGTGTCCTTGCGCGCGCCCCCGCCCCCGCCCGCCAGGGCGAACGTGTGGCCGTGCAGGTGCATCGGGTGCCACATCGTCGTCGCGTTGACGAACGAGAGCCGCACGCGCTCGCCCGCGGCCACGGGGAGCCGCCGTGAGGGGGCGTACTTCTCCCCGTTGATCGCCCAGTCGTACTTCGCCATCGACCCGGTCAGCCGGAGCGTGATCGTGCGGTCGGGCGAGCGGTCCCGTAGGCGTACGGCCTCGCCCGCCCTGAGCCGGCCGGCCGTCAGCAGCTTCCCCTCCAGCTCCCGCGGGCGCACCGACGCGCCGGGGGCCGCGCCGCCGCCCGTGCGCAGCAGCGCCAGCGCGGCCTCCTTCTTGCCCTCCGCCAGCGCCGTCAGCGGGAAGACCCCGTCCTTCGCCTCGACGAGCACGTCGTAGCGCTCGCCCATGCCCAGCAGCAGGGCGTCCGTCTCCGCGTGCTCGACGGGGAAGCCGTCCGTGTGGGTGACCGTCATCGTGTGACCGCCGAGGGCCACGCGGAAGGCGGTGTCCCCGCCCGCGTTGACGAAACGGATGCGGATCCGGTCGCCGGGCTTCGCCGCGAACGTCTCGGGGTCGGCCGGCGCGCGCCCGTTGACCAGGTAGTGGGGGTAGGCGACGTCGCCCGCGTCCCCGCCGAGGAGGGGGCTGGTGGCGCCCATGAGCATGCGGGAGGGCGGCTTTTCCGCCTCGGCGGCCGTCTTCATGGACATGTGATGCATGCCGCCGTGGTCCATGCCGCCCATGTCGTGGTCCATGCCCTTGGCCAGCTCGGCCAGCACCGCGTCCGGCGTGCTGCCGTCCACCCCGTCGACCCAGTCGTCGAGGACGACGACCCACTCCTTGTCGTACTGCAGCGGCTCCCTGGGGTCCTCCACGATCAGCGGCGCGTACAGCCCGCGGTCCTGCTGGACGCCGGAGTGCGGGTGGAACCAGTACGTGCCGGGGTGCGTGACCGCGAAGCGGTAGTCGAAGGACGCGCCCGCCTGCACGGGGCGCTGGGTGACGCCGGGAACGCCGTCCATGTCGTTGCGCAGCGCGAGCCCGTGCCAGTGCATGGACGTGGGCTCGGGCAGGTGGTTGGCGAGGGTGAGGGCCAGGGTGTCGCCCGCGGTGACACGGACCTCCTTGCCGGGCAGGCGGTCGCCGTAGGCCCAGGTGCTGACCGTACGGCCGCCCAGGTCGATCTGTGCGCGGGTCGCGGTCAGCCGGACGCTGCGGACCGGGCCGCTCCCGCGCTTCGCCTCGGCCGCGGCGACTTCCGCGCCGTCCGGCGTGACGAAGGCGGCGGGCGCGGCCGACGGGGAGGAGGAGCCGCCCGCGCCGTCGGAGCAGGCGGCGAGCAGGCCGCTGCCGGCGGCGGCGAGCCCGGCGCCGAGGACGGAGCGGCGGGTGGGCGTGCGGTGCGTGCGGGTGTGCGTACGCATGGGTGAGTGCACCTCTGAGGGGTCGCTGAAGCAGGGGTAGGGACGCGTGAGGACGCGTGCTCCTACACCCGCAGCACCGACAGCCGCGCGAGGGACTTGTGCCGCGGAGGCGGCGGGATCGGCCACAGGGCCCGCAGCAGCAGCGCCCGGGCCGCGGCCGGAGCGGCGGCACGGCGGCGCAGCGCCGCGGTGACCAGCAGCAGGACGAGGGCCAGGAGGGCGGCGCCGAGGACGGCCAGGCAGACCGACATGGGATCCATGCCGGGGGAGGACAGCGGGTCGTCGGCGGTGGGGCCGGGGGAGTGCACTTGCTGCGCGTGCGTGGGCTGCGCGTGCATCCCCGCCGCCGTATGCGTACCGGCCTGGTGCCCCGTACCCGCCGCATGCCCGGTCGGATGGCCCAGCGTGTGCATCGTGACGATGCCCAGCAGCAGGGCGGAGAGCAGCAGCAGACGCCCGCACCACGCGGCCGCCGTCGGCTCCTGTCCCTCCCCGGTCACCCTCGCACCCTACCCCCTCGGGGTATGCCCGCTCCACGGGTGCGGAAATGGGATGATGGGGTGAAAACGCTTGACGCACGGCCCTGAAGGACGCTCTCCCTCCCATGACCACCACGGAACAGGTGAGGGACGACCGTCCCGTCGCCGTCCCCGCCCCGCCGAAGACCGCGCAGTCTTCACAGCCTTCGCAGCCCCAGTTCATCTCGTGGGTCACCCTCGCGATGATGACCACCGCCTCCGTGGCCAACCTGCGGCCCGCGCCGTCCATGGCGCTCTACGGACTCGCCGCCGTCTTCCTCTACCTCCTCCCGGCCGTCGTCTTCCTGCTGCCGACCGCCCTGGTCTCCGCCGAGCTCGCCTCGGGCTGGACCGGCGGCATCTACCGCTGGGTCAGCGAGGGCCTCTCCAAGCCGCTGGGCTTCCTGGCCGTGTGGTGCCAGTTCGCGATGACCATCGCCTACTACCCGAGCCTGCTGGCGTACGTGGCGAGCACCTTCGCGTACGTCGTCGACCCGCGGCTCGCCGGCAACGGCCTCTACGTCGCCGTCGTCATCGTCGTCGTCTACTGGGCGGGCGTGCTCATCTCCTCGCGCGGCACGAAGGCCGTGGCCGGTCTGTCGAGCATCGGACTCGTCGTCGGCACGCTGATCCCCGGCGTCGTCCTCGTCGTCCTCGGCCTGGTCTTCCTCGGCCAGGGCAACGCCTCCGCCGCGCCCATGGACAGCGGGCACCTGCTGCCGCCGTGGACCGGCCTCGCCAGCCTCGTGCTGATCGTCGGCAACTTCCTGTCGTACGCGGGCATGGAGATGAACGGCGTCCACGTTTCGTCGCTGCGCGAGCCCGGCAAGCAGTTCCCGCGCTCGGTGTTCGCGGCCACCGGCCTCGTCCTGCTGATCTTCATCCTGCCGGCGCTGGCCATCAGCTGGGTCATGCCGGGCGAGGACCTCAGCCTCACCGCGGGCGTGATGCAGGCCTTCCAGGGCTTCTTCGACCACTTCCACGTGGGCTGGCTGACCAAGGTCGTCGGCGTGCTGCTCGTCGCGGCGGCGCTCGGCGGCATGCTCGCCTGGCTGGCCGGGCCCTCCAAGGGCCTGCTGATGGTCGCCCGGCAGGAGGGCTACCTGCCGCCCGCGCTGCAGAAGCTCAACAAGAACGGCGTCCAGCGCAACATCATGGTCGCCCAGGGCGCGCTCACCACCGTCATCGCGCTCCTCTACGCGTTCATCCCGGACGTCTCCAGCGCGTACTGGATCTTCTCCGTGATCACCACGCAGATCTATCTCGTCGTCTACCTGCTGATGTTCGCCGCCGCCGTGCGCCTGCGGCGCACCCAGCCCGAGCGGCCGCGCGGCTTCCGGGTGCCCGCGCTGGGCCTCGTCGCGGGCACCGGGTTCGCGGCCTCGCTCGCCGCCATGTGCATCGGCTTCGTCCCGCCCGAGCAGTTCGGCGGCGGGCCGCTGTGGCGCTACCTGCTCACCGTCGGCGGCGGGCTGCTCGTGCTCGGGTTCCTCGCGCCGCTGGCCTTCCTGAAGTTCCGCAAGCCCCACTGGGTGGCGCCGGAGCACCGGGAGAAGCCCGTCCGTTAGCTTGTCGGAGAGCGACGAGGGGGAGCCCATGATCAGCGCGAACGGCGGCAGCGGCGTGAACGGCGCCAACGGCGCCAACGGCGCCCAGGGCGTCAACGGCACGATGCGGCCGCCGGCCCGGCCGGGCACGGAGCGGCCGCCGGGGCGCATGCTCCGCGTCGGCGGCGTGCCGCTGCACGTGCTGTGCGAGGGCTCCGGGCCGGTGTGCGTGCTCAGCCCCGGGCTCGGCATGGGCTGGTTCGACTGGGAGCCCGTCGTGCCGCTGCTCACCCCGCACCGCACCGTCGTCCGCTTCGACCGGCCCGGGCTCGGCTTCAGCGCCCCGCCCGTCGAGCCGCCGACCGCCTGCGGCGAGGCCGACCGGATAGCCGGTGTGCTCGACGCGCTGGGGCTGCGCGAGCCCGCCACGGTCGTCGGCCACTCCCTGGCCGGCTTCCACGCGGAGGCGTTCGCCCGGCTGCACCCGCAGCGCACGGCCGGCATCGTCCTCGTCGACAGCAGCGTCGAGGAGGACGCCCGGCCCGTTCCCGCCCGCCGGCTGCGCACCACCGCCGCGCACGCCCGTGGCGCGGTGGTCTCCGCGGCGGGGCTGCCGCGGGCGTTCGGGCCGGCCCTGCGGCGGCTCACCGTCCGCGCCTCGTCCGTCGGCCGGAAGGACCCGGCCCCCGCGGACCTCGTACGGCGCACGTACGGCACGGGGCGGGTGGTACGGGCCCTGCTGATGGAGAACGCCCGCTACCGCGACGTGGCCGCCGAACTGGACGCCCTGCGCGAGAGCCGCCCCATGCCGCCCGTGCCGGTGAGCGTGCTGGCCGCCTCCCCCGGCACGGGGTCCTGGCTGGAGCGGCGCTGGCTGGAACGGCAGCGGGCGCTCGCCGAGCGGCTCGACGGCCGCTTCGAGGCGGTGGCCCCGGCGGGGCACCTCCTGATGTACGACCGGCCGCAGGCGGTCGCGGCGGCGATCCTCTCTACGGGCCTCGCGGGGCGCTGATCCCTGCGGGTTGCTCCGGCGGCTCGGGGTGGTCCGGGTGGTCCGGCACCGCCGGTCACCACCGCGGTGGCTGATCGCCGCCGCGGCGGCAGAATGTCCCCTGGCCCGCCCCTTCACCACTTCCCGGGGGCAAGCCCCCGGCCCCCCCCGGGCCCCGGCCCGGGAGG
>NZ_JBPQTW010000248.1:0-9468 GCF_051386535.1 Streptomyces sp. URMC 127 | reverse complement strand
GCTGCGGCGGGGGGCTCTTCCGTAAGGGGCGGCTCTTGCGTAAGGGGCGGCTCTTGCGTAAGCGACCCGGAAGGGGCCGCTCCGCCCGCCGCTCCGTGCGCCGTGCCTTCCGCCGCCCCTTCCACCACTTCTCCTGCTACGACCCCACCCGCCGCGTACGCCTCCCGGGTCAGCGGCTGGCGCGGCAGGTGCGGCGCCTCGTACGGCAGGTCGTGCCCGGCCGCTTCGCGGGGCTCGGGCAGGAAGGGGTCGTACGGGCCGGGACCGGAGCCGGGGCCTGCCGGGGCCGGGACCTGCTCGTATATCGGGTAGGGCCCGACCGGGGCCACGTAGGCCGCGTACAGGTCGTAATGGTTGCCGTCGTAACGGTTGCCGTCGTAGCGGCCGGCGTCGTAGTGCCCGGCACCGTGCTGCCCCGTGAAGTAGGGGTCGTGCGGGTCGTACGGGTCGTGTGCGGCGTACGGGCTGTAGGGGTCAAACGGGTCGTACGGCGGTGCTTCCGCCGCACCGCTGCGTGCGGCGCGGGGACTGCCCTGTGCATGCGTCACGTGAGGCTCCCCTGGGTCGGGCTTCGGCCCGGGACTGTAGCGGAGGGGGCGTCACTCTCCAAAGTCGGATCATCACACGGTGTCGCGGTGCACCGGAGTGCGGGAGGGCGCGCGGGGGCCTGCGTCCACCGGCGCGGCCGCGCGTCCGCCCAGGACTCACCAAGGGATCAGTAGGCGAAAGCCCGCGCCGTGTTCGCCGCGACGGCCGCGGCCAGCTCGTCCTCGCCGGTCCCCTTGGAGGCCGCCATGGCGCGCAACGTGACCGGAATGAGGTACGGCGCGTTGGGCCGTCCGCGATAGGGGGCGGGCGTCAGGAAGGGCGCGTCGGTCTCGACCAGGATCAGGTCGAGGGGCGCGACGGCGAGGGCGTCGCGCAGCGGCTGGGCGTTCTTGAAGGTGACGTTGCCGGCGAACGACATGTAGTAGCCGTTGTCGGCGCAGACCTTCGCCATGGCGGCGTCGCCCGAGTAGCAGTGGAAGACGACGGCGTCCGGCGCGCCCTCCTCGGTGAGGACGCGCAGGACGTCGTCGTGGGCCTCGCGGTCGTGGATGACCAGGGCCTTGCCGTGGCGCTTGGCGATGTCGATGTGGCGGCGGAAGGAGTACTCCTGCGCCTCCATGCCCTCCGGCCCGGTGCGGAAGAAGTCCAGGCCCGTCTCGCCGACGCCCTTGACCTGCGGGAGCGCGGCCAGAGCGTCGATCTCGGCGAGGGCGGCGTCGAGGGCTTCCCGGCCGCCCGCGGGGCGGGTGCCCTGGCGCGACCAGCCGTCGGGGTCGCCGTGGACGATCCGGGGCGCCTCGTTGGGGTGCAGGGCCACGGTGGCCCAGACGGCGTCGTGCGCGGCGGCCGTCTGCGCCGCCCAGCGGGAGCCGGCCACGTCGCACCCCACCTGGACGACCGTCGTGACGCCGACGGACGCGGCCTTGGCGAGCGCTTCCTCGACGGAGGTGTCCCCCTGCATGTCCAGGTGGGTGTGCGAGTCGGCGACGGGCACGTTCAGCGGGGCCGGGAGCGGCGGCGGGGCGTCCTTGTCGTTCTTGCCGCTCCGGCCCTGTGCGCTGCTGTTCGATGCTGTTGCCGCCATGCGAGCGATTCTAGGCAGGCGGGCAGGCCCGTACGCCTCTAGCGCTGGTGCTCGCGGTGGGTGCGGAAGGGGTGGAGGAGGTCGGAGAGGTGCCAGTGGTGTGCCCGGCCGGGCTCGCCGGCGCCCTCGGTGGGCGCGCCGCCGCCCTCGCTGGGCTCGCGCCGCGCCCTGCGCCACGGCTCGGGGCCGCCCGCGTGGAGCGGGCCCGCGGGGGCCTGCTGGGTGGCCGGGACCTCGTGGGCGGGGCGGTGCAGGACGTCCGCGATCAGCGAGACGCGGCCGGACCGCATGATGCGCACGACGTGCTCGCCGCAGTTCACGCAGGTGGGGCGGGTCAGCGGGGACGGCACGCGCTCGCCGTCCGCGTAGTAGATGACGAAGGGCCGGCCCTCGGCGTCCGTGTGGTGCTCGATCTCGTACGACTGCTCCCAGCCGTGGCCGCACCGCATGCAGGCGAACGAGTACGACTCGTGTGCCGTCTCCGTCTCCAGCACGGTGGGGGGCGCGGCGAACGTGCTGCGCTCGGGAACCGGCTGCGGGCCGGCTATCGAGTGGACACCGTTGGAGGTTCCTGCGATCTCGCTCATGGCAGCTCCTCTTGTCCTGAGGACAAGTCTCTCCGGGACCGGACGTCCCACATCCAGGGAACGCCCATCCCGGCGGCGGCGCAGCAGCCTATCCCCCGAATTGGGGCAAACTTGGCGTCGACCTGCCCAAAGCACCAGGCTACGAGGCCTAAGCTTTGCTTTTCAGATTATCCCTTTACCTTCCGATGGGCCCTGATGTGGCGCATTTTTTGCTGCCACGACCGCATCGAACACCTCGCGCTTGGGTAGGCCTGCTTCCGCAGCCACGGCCGCGATGGCCTCCTTGCGGCGCTCGCCGGCCTCCTCGCGCGCCCGTACGCGGCGCACGAGCTCCCCGGCGTCCAGCTCCTGCGGGCCGGGCTCGGGTGCGCCCTCCACGACGATGGTGATCTCACCGCGGACGCCGTCGGCCGCCCAGGCCGCGAGGTCCTTCAGCGGGCCGCGCTTGACCTCCTCGTAGGTCTTGGTCAGCTCGCGGCAGACCGCGGCGCGGCGGTCCGCGCCGAAGGCCTCCGCCATCGCGGCGAGGGTGTCGTCCAGGCGGTGCGGGGCCTCGAAGTAGACGAGCGTGCGGCGCTCGGCGGCCACCTCGCGCAGCCGGGCGAGGCGCTCGCCGGCCTTGCGGGGCAGGAAGCCCTCGAAGCAGAAGCGGTCCACGGGCAGGCCGCTGACGGCCAGCGCCGTCAGCACGGCGGACGGGCCGGGCACGGCCGTCACCTTGATGTCCCGCTCGACGGCGGCGGCGACCAGCCGGTAGCCCGGGTCGGAGACGGAGGGCATGCCGGCGTCGGTCACGAGCAGCACGCGCGCGCCGCCCGCCAGCGCCTCCACCAGCTCGGGCGTGCGGGCCGACTCGTTGCCCTCGAAGTACGACACGACCCGGCCGGTCGTGTGCACGCCCAGCGCCTGGGTCAGCCTGCGCAGCCGGCGCGTGTCCTCCGCGGCGATCACCTCGGCCGCGGCGAGCTCGGCGGCGAGGCGGGGAGGGGCGTCGGCGACGTCGCCGATGGGGGTACCAGCAAGTACGAGCGTTCCAGTCACCTCTCCATCCTCCCAGGCCCGCCCGGTCCCCCCGCCCGGGCCGGGCCGCTCCGCCTTCCCGGACGGAGGGGAAGGATCCGCCGCACGGCAAGAGGGCCCGTTCGGCCACCCGGGCGGCAGGTAAAGTCCGGCGCCCCCGACGGAGCGGCAGGAGCCGCGGGCGGACATGCCCGGGCCGTGATCCGCCGACCCACAGGCCGGTTCCCTACGATGGCGCGGTGACCAGTGACACCGCGACGCACGCCTCGCAAGGCCGGACGGCAGCCGAGCACCCGCCACCCTGGCAGCTCAGACTCCGCCGCTTCGGCTACGCGGCCAGGCCGCAGCCGGACGTGCGCGAGCGGCTCGTCCCCCCGTTCCCGCAGCCGGGGACGCGCGTGTGGTCGCTGCTGGGCGTGCGGGCGGACGCCGCCGCGCGGCTCGCCCGCGGGTCGGGCTGGACGGGCCCGCTGCTCGTCACGCTCTTCGCCGCGCTCATCCGCTTCTGGCACCTGGGCAGCCCCAGGGCCGTCATATTCGACGAGACGTACTACGCCAAGGACGCGTGGGCCCTGTGGAAGTACGGCTACGAGGCGAAGTGGCCGGACGACATCAACGACAGGGTCATCGGGGGCTGGACCGACGTCCCCGACGTCCCCGGCTACGTGGTGCACCCGCCGGTCGGCAAGTGGGTCATCGGCATCGGCGAGTGGCTCTTCGGCCTCAACCCCGTCGGCTGGCGCATCATGGTCGCGCTGCTCGGCACCTTGTCCGTCCTGATGCTGTGCCGCATCGGCCGCCGTCTGTTCCGCTCCACGTTCCTCGGCTGCCTCGCGGGCGCCCTGATGGCCGTGGACGGCCTGCACTTCGTCATGAGCCGCACGGCGCTCCTCGACTCGGTGCTGATGTTCTTCGTGCTGGCCGCGTTCGGCTGCGTGCTCATCGACCGGGACCGGGCGCGGGCGAAGCTGGCCGCCGCGCTGCCGGCCGGCCCGGACGGCGTGCCCTGCCCCGACGACGCCGTCGGTGACGGCCTGCGGCTGGGCCTGCGCCCGTGGCGGATCGCGGCGGGCGTGTTCCTGGGCCTGGCCTGCGCCACGAAGTGGAACGGCGTGGTCTTCCTGGCCGCGTTCGGGCTGATGATCGTCCTGTGGGACGCGGCGGCCCGGCGCACGGCGGGCGCGCGCCGCCCGTTCGTCTCGGCGCTGCGCCGCGACGTGCCGTGGGCGTTCCTGTCGACGGTGCCCGTGGCGATCGCGGTCTACCTGGCGTCGTGGACCGGCTGGTTCGCGAACAGCGGCACGTACAGCGAGAAGAACGGCTGGCAGCACAGCGGCTACTACCGGCACTGGGCCGAGAACGACGGCGGCTACGCCACGGACGGCTTCCTCTCCGGGATCCTCAACCCCCTGCGCAGCCTGTGGAAGTACGAGCAGGAGGTGTGGCACTTCAACACCACGCTCTCCTCTCCGCACACCTACCAGTCCAACCCGTGGAGCTGGCTGGTCCAGGCTCGCCCGGTCTCCTACTTCTACGAGTCCCCGAAGCCGGGCGAGGACGGCTGCCCGGCGGACGCGGCCGACAAGTGCGCGCGCGAAGTGCTCGCGCTGGGCACCCCGCTGCTGTGGTGGGCCGCCTGCTTCGCCGTGGCCTACCTCCTCTACCGGTGGGCGCTGCGGCGCGACTGGCGGGCGGGCGCGGTGCTGTGCGGGGTCGCGGCCGGCTACCTGCCGTGGTTCCTGTGGCAGGAGCGCACCATCTTCGTCTTCTACGCGGTCGTCTTCCTGCCGTTCCTGTGCCTGGCGCTGGCCATGATGATCGGCGCGATCCTGGGGCCGCCGGGATCCACGGAGCGGCGCCGGGTGGCGGGCGCGGTCGGGGCGGGCACGCTGGTGCTGCTGATCGCGTGGAACTTCATCTACTTCTGGCCGATCTACACGGGGAACGCGATCCCGATGGAGGCGTGGCGGAACCGGATGTGGTTCGACTCGTGGATCTGACGCGTGGATCTGACACGCGGGTCCGGCTCGTGGACCTGACGACAATTCAATAACCCTGAAGGACCGGTTCCGGCCATACCCCCCTTGCCCTGCCCGGCCTTCCCGTACAGTGCCCGTACAGAGGTTTTAATCGGATGATTAAACCGGTCGGGCGGGGAGGCCCGGAGCGGTTCCGGAGGGGGAACACAGATGCACAAGGGCGCGAAGATCTCGATCGGCGTCGTCGCGGCGGCGATCGTGGGGGCGGCCGGCCTCGGCGCGTACAACCTGGTCGACGCCGTCGCGGGCGACGGCTCGACCGGTGCGCACGGGGAGCCCGCCCCGCTGAGAACCGGGCCGCCGACGGCGGACGAGATCAGGAAGACCGCGCGCGACTTCCTCGCCGCGTGGGAGTCCGGCGACACCGCCAAGGCCGCCGCCCTCACCGACAACGCCGGCGCGGCGACGACCGCCCTCGCCGGCTACCGCGAGACCGCCCACGTGGAGAAGGTCTCGCTCAAGCCGGGCACGCCGCAGGGCGCCAAGGTGCCGTTCTCCGTGAGCGCCGAGATCTCCTACGGCTCGCAGCGCTCGACCTGGACGTACGAGTCCTCGCTCGCCGTCGTCCGCGGGCAGAGCACGGGCCACGCGCTCGTCGACTGGCAGCCCGCCGTCGTCCACCCGCAGCTCGGCCGCGGCGAGACCCTGCGGACGAACGCGGGGGCGCCGCCGGAGGTCGAAGCGCTCGACCGCAACGGCACGAAGCTCGACGCCAAGGACTACCCCTCGCTCTCCTCCGTCCTGCCGCAGCTGCGCAAGAAGTACGGGGAGAAGGCGGGCGGCGCGCCGAGCGTGGAAGTGCAGGCCGTGCCGGAGGGCGGCGGAACGCCCGGCGCCGCGGGGAAGACGCTGCACGTGGTGTCCAAGGGCAAGCCCGCCCAGCTGAAGACCACGCTCGACGCGGGGGTCCAGCGGGCGGCCGAGGCGGCGGTGAACCTGCGCGACGACGCGTCCGTCGTCGCGCTCAAGGCGAGCACGGGCGAGATCCTCGCCGTCGCCAACTCCAAGAAGACCGAGTTCAACACGGCGTTCCTGGGGCAGACCGCGCCCGGTTCCACCATGAAGATCATCACGTCGGCGATGCTGCTGGAGGCGGGCAAGGCCGCGCCCGGCAAGCCGCTGCCGTGCCCGAAGTACGCCACGTACGGGATGCGCTTCCACAACGTGGAGGAGAGCGAGAACCCCGGCGCGACCTTCGCCCAGGACTTCGCCGCCTCCTGCAACACCGCCTTCATCTCGCTGGCCGGCGAAGTCGGCGACGGCGCGCTCGCCACGGAGGCGCGGGACGTCTTCGGGCTCGGCCTGGAGTGGAAGACGGGCGTCGCCACGTTCGACGGCAGCGTGCCGGCCGAGTCCGGGGCGGGCAAGGCGGCGGCGATGATCGGGCAGGGCAAGGTGCAGATGTCCGCGCTCAACGTCGCCTCGATGGCGGCGACGGTACGGGCCGGCTCCTTCCACCAGCCCTACGTGGTCGACCCGTCGCTCGACGGGCGGCAGCTCGCGCGGGCGCCGCGGTCCCTGCCGGGGGGTGTCGCGGAGCAGCTGCGGGGGATGATGCGGCTCACCGCGACGGCGGGCACGGGCGCCCGGGCGATGTCGGGGCTCGGCCCCGACACCGGCGCGAAGACCGGCTCCGCGGAGGTCGACGGCCAGCCCAAGCCGAACGGCTGGTTCACCGCGTACCGCGGCGACGTCGCCGCGGCGGCGGTCGTCCCCCACGGCGGCCACGGCGGCGACTCGGCGGGCCCGATCGTAGCCTCGGTCCTGCGGGCGTCCTGACGACACGGTCCCCCTGCGGGGGCCGGCGCTGACCGCCCCGGCAATTCCCTCCCGCCGCAACGGCGCTCAGCCCGTACGTACGAGCCCGGCGGTGCCGAGCCGCGCATGCGGAGGGGGCGTTGCCGCACCCGGCAGGGAACAGGCCCCGCGCCGGTGAGGCGGGGTACTCAGGGGCTGTCTGAGTACCCCGGCGGTGGTGGGGGGCGCGGGGCGCGGGCGAGGGTGGCGCGTATGGGAACCAAGATGAGCGCACGGGCACTCGCCGCCGCGACACCCGCCGCACGCGACCGCGTCATCGACCTCCTGCGCGTGGCGTCCCTCGGGACCGTCGTGCTCGGCCACTGGCTCATGGCGGCCGTCACCGTGGACGAAGGCGGCCGCGCCGCCGTCGGCAACCTGCTCGCGGTCGAGCCGAAGCTGCAGCTGCTGACCTGGGTCCTGCAGGTCATGCCGGTGTTCTTCTTCGTCGGCGGCTTCTCGCACGCCCTCTCCTACCGCTCCCTCACCCGCCGCACCGGCGGCGCCCCCGCCTACGCGCTCTTCCTCCGCGCCCGCCTCCAGCGCCTCCTGCGCCCCACGATGCTCTTCGTCGCCGTATGGGGCGCGGGCGCGCTCGCCGTCCAACTGGCCGGCGGCAGCGGCGCCCTGACCGACGTCGCCGCCCGGCTCGTCGCCCAGCCGCTGTGGTTCATCGGCATCTACCTCGCCATGGTGGCCTTCACCCCGCCCCTCCTGCGCCTCCACGAGCGCTTCGGCTGGGGCGCGTTCGCCGCCCTGGCGGCCGCGGCGGGGGCCGTCGACGTCCTGCGGTTCGCCGCGGGTGTCCCGTACGTGGAGTTCCTCAACTTCGCCTTCGTCTGGCTGGCCGTCCACCAGCTCGGCTTCCTCCGCGCGGACGGGCGTCTGCGCCGGCCCGCGCTCCTCGCCGCCGCGGGCCTGGCCGGGGCCGTCGCCCTGGTGGGCCTCGGCCCGTACCCCCTGTCGATGGTGGGCATGCCGGGCGAGAGGATCAGCAACATGGCGCCGCCCACCGCCGCCCTGCTCTGCCACGGCATGTGGCTGATCGGCGCGGTCGAGCTGCTGCGCGGCCCCGTATCCCGCGCGGTCGCGCGCCCCCGCGTGTGGCGCACGGTCGTCGCCGCGAACGGCATCGCGATGACGGCGTTCCTGTGGCACCTCACGGCGATGCTCGGCGTGTACGGGGCGATGCTGGCGGCGCACGTGCCCCTGCCCGCCCCGGCGAGCGCGGCCTGGTGGCTGCAGGTCCCGCCGCGCCTCGCGGCCGCCGCGGCCGCAACGGCGCTCCTCGTCGCGGTCTTCCGCCGGGCCGAACAGCCGCCGGCACCCGCCCCGGCGGGGACGCCGGCCGCCCGCCGCGGCGCCGCCCCCGCCGCCGCGCTCGGCGTGACGCTCGCCCTCTTCGGCGTGCTCGGGCTGTCGATGACCGGCTTCGGCGGGCTCCTTGAGGGGCACTCCGCCGTCCTGGTCGCCGTACGCGTCACCGCCCCCGTCGCGGTCCTGATGTGCGCGGCCGGCTGGCTGCTCGTGGAGACGGCGGGGAGGGCCGGGAAAGCGGAGAGGTCGTCCGCCCGGCCCGTGTGACATGCGACATCGCGTGTACGGGGCACGCAGCGCTAGCGTCCTGGCCCATGACCCCTCTGGTCGCCACGGCCGTCCTCATAGCCGCCATCACGCACGCCAGTTGGAACGCCGTCGCGCACGGCATCAAGGACCAGCTCCTCGCCTTCACGCTCGTCGGAGGCGGCGGGGCGCTGTGCGGGGCGGCCGCGGCGGGCTTCGTGCCCCTGCCGGCGGCCGCGGCCTGGCCGTATCTGCTGGGCTCCGCCGTCCTGCACGTCGTCTACCAGATGCTGCTCATGCGGTCGTTCACGCTCGGCGACTTCGGGCAGATGTACCCGATCGCCCGCGGCACGGCACCGCTGGCCGTCACCGTCATGGCCGCCGCGTTCGCCGGCGAGACGCCCGGCGGCTGGCAGGCGGCGGGCGTGCTCGTGGCCTCCGCCGGACTCGTCGGGCTCGCGCTGTGGGGCATCCGGGGCTCGGGCGCGCGGCCGCACTGGGCGGCGATCGCCGCCGCGGCGGCGACGGGGCTGTCCATCGCCGCGTACACGGTCGTGGACGGCCTCGGCGTCCGCGCCTCCGGCACGCCGCTCGGCTACATCGCGTGGCTGATGATCCTGGAGGGGGTCGCGATCCCGGCGTACGCGATGGTGACGCGGCGGGGCCGGTTCGTGGCGGAGATCAGGCCGTACGCGGTGCGGGGGCTGCTGGGCGGGGTGCTGTCGGTGTTCGCGTACGGGCTGGTGCTGTGGGCGCAGACGCGCGCGGACCTGGCGCCCATCTCGGCGCTGCGGGAGTCCTCGATCCTGGTGGGGGCGGGGATCGGGGC
>NZ_JBPQTW010000247.1:0-9524 GCF_051386535.1 Streptomyces sp. URMC 127 | reverse complement strand
CCCGCGCCGACCTCGCGGCCGCCGCCCCCGGCGTCCGCACCCCCCTGCACGTCCTCCTCGGCCCCGGCTCCGAAACCGGCCGCGCCCTCGCCGCCGGCCGCCCCGACCGGGCCGCCCGGCTGCTCGCGCCCTGGCGCGAAATGTTCGGTGACGCCCTGCGGCTGGAGGTCGTCTGCCACGGCCGCACCGGCACCGGTCCCGGCTCGCTGCGGCTCGCCGCCCGTACCGCCGGCTTCGCCGCCGACCAGGGCGTCCCCGCCGTCCTCAGCAACGCCGTGCGCTACGCCGACCCCGGCCAGGGGCCCGTCGCCGACGTCCTCGACGCGGCCCGCCGGCTGGTCCCGATCGACCCCCGCAGGCCGGAGTCGCTCGACAGCGGCGAGCGCTGGCTCAAGGGGCCCGCCGCCATGGCCGCCCTCGCCGAGCGGATCGCGGAGGCCGCGGGCCTCGGCCGGGACGCGGCCCGCCGGCTGCTCGCCACGACCGAGGAGACCGCCGCCGCCTGCCTCGTCGACCCCCAGGACGACCTTGGGCTCGGCCGCATCCACTTCCCCGAGGCGCACCTGGTCGGCGCCGGCCGCCGCACCGCCGACCGCGTGCTGCGCTCCCGCTGCACGGCGGGCATGGTGCTGCGCGGCTACGACCGGAAGAGCCGCTACCGGCAGCGGCTGGAGGAGGAGCTGGCGATCATCGCCCGGCGCGGCCTCGCCTCGTACTTCCTCACCGTGGCCCGGGTCGTGGACGACGCCCGCGCCCTCGGCGTCCGGGTCGCCGCCCGCGGCTCCGGCGCGGGCTCCCTGGTCAACCACCTGCTCGGCATCGCCCACGCCGACCCCGTCGAGCACGGCCTGCTGATGGAGCGCTTCCTGTCCCTGCGGCGCACGGCGCTGCCCGACATCGACATCGACGTGGAGTCCGCGCGCCGCCTGGACGTCTACCGCGCGATCTTCGACCGCTTCGGCGCGGACCGGGTCGCGACCGTCGCCATGCCCGAGACCTACCGGATCCGGCACGCGATCCGGGCCGTCGGCGCGGCCCTCGGCAAGGACCCGGGCGAGGTGGACCGGCTCGCCAAGGCGTTCCCGCACATCCGCGCCCGCGACGCCCGCGCGGCGCTGGCCGAGCTGCCCGAGCTGCGCGCGGTGGCCGCGGAGGACCACGGCCGGCTGTGGGAGCTGGTCGAGGCGCTGGACGGGCTGCCGCGCGGCATCGCCATGCACCCGTGCGGCGTGCTGCTGTCGGACGCGACCCTGCGCGCCCGCACGCCCGTCGTGCCGACCAGCGGCGAGGGCTTCCCCATGGCGCAGTTCGACAAGGACGACGTGGAGGAGCTCGGGCTGCTCAAGCTCGACGTGCTGGGCGTGCGGATGCAGTCCGCGATGGCCCACGCCGTGTCCGAGATCGAACGGGCCACCGGGCGGCGCATCGACCTCGATAGCCCCGCGGACGTGCCGCCGGGCGACCGCCGCACGTACGAGCTGATCCGGTCGGCCGAGACGCTCGGCTGCTTCCAGATCGAGTCGCCGGGCCAGCGCGATCTCGTCGGCCGACTGCAGCCCGCGACCTTCCACGACCTCGTGGTGGACATCTCCCTCTTCCGGCCGGGCCCGGTCGCGGCCGACATGGTGCGGCCCTTCATCGAGGCCCGGCACGGCCGCGCGCCCGTGCGCTACCCGCACCCGGATCTGGAGGACACGCTGCGCGAGACGTACGGCGTGGTCGTCTTCCACGAGCAGATCATCGAGATCCTGCACGTCATGACCGGCTGCGACCGGCACGAGGCGGACGAGGTGCGCCGCGCGCTGTCCGACCCGCAGCAGGTGGGGCGGCTGCGCGCGTGGTTCGGGCGGGAGGCGGCGAAGCTCGGCCGCTCGCCCGAGTCCGTGCGCCGCACCTGGGAGATCGTGGAGGCGTTCGGCAGCTACGGCTTCTGCAAGGCGCACGCCGTCGCCTTCGCCGTGCCGACCTACCAGTCGGCGTGGCTGAAGGCCCATCACCCGGCGGCCTTCTACGCGGGCCTGCTCACCCACGACCCGGGCATGTACCCCAAGCGGCTGCTGCTCGCGGACGCGCGGCGGCGCGGCGTGCCGATCCTGCCGCTGGACGTGAACCGGTCGGGCACGACCTATTCGATCGAACTGGTGTCCGGCCGGCGGGGCGGTGGCGGTACGTGGGGGCTCCGCATGGCCCTCTCCGACGTCCAGGGCATCAGCGAAGCCGAAGCCGCACGCATCGCGGCCGGCCGCCCGTACACCTCCCTGCCCGACCTGTGGCACCGCGCCCGGCCCGCCCGGCCCGTCGCCGAACGCCTCGCCCGGGTCGGCGCGCTGGACGCCTTCGGCGGCAACCGCCGCGACCTGCTGCTGCACATCGCCGAACTGCACCGCGGGCACGGGCGGAGGCACGGGGGCGGGGGCGCGGAGCAGCCCACCCTGATCGACAGCGTGCGGGCCGAACCCGTCGGCCTGCCCGACCTCGACGCGGAGGAACGCCTCGGCGCCGAGCTCGGCGTGCTCGGCATGGACACCTCCCGGCACCTGATGTCCGACCACCGGGCCTTCCTCACCGAACTGGGCGTCGTCCCCGCCCGGCGGCTGCAGGACGCCCGGCACGGCGAGACCGTCCTGGTCGCGGGCGCCAAGGCCGCCACCCAGACCCCGCCGGTCCGCTCCGGCCGCCGCGTCATCTTCACCACCCTCGACGACGGTACGGGCCTGGTCGACTGCGCCTTCTTCGACGACAGCCACCCCGCCTGCGCGCACACCGTCTTCCACTCCTGGCTGCTGCTCGTCCGCGGCGTCGTCCAGCGCCGCGGGCCGCGCAGCCTGAGCGTGGTGGGCGCGGCGGCGTGGGACCTCGCACAGCTGACGAAGCTCCGCGCGGAGGGGGGCCTGGAGGCGGTGGCCTCGGTGCTGGCCGCCCCCGCCGCGGCCTCCGGGACCGCGGGCCCGGACCGCCGCATCCACCTGCCCACCGGCTACGTCATGCACCCCTGGGCCGACCTCCGGCCCGCGGGCGAGGGCGCGGCCACCGGCCGCAAGCTGTGGCACGCGAGCCCCGGGAGCGCGGGATGAACGCCCGGGCGCGGCTCACCGCGCTGCCGGACCGGCCGGCCGGGCCCTCCGGCGCGCCCCCCGTGCTGTACGTCCACTTCCACGGCGCGGCGGGCGAGCACCTGGGCGAGGAGACCTACGACGGACTCCTCGCGCTGCTCGGCGAGGTCAGCCCCGTCGTCCAGGCCGTCCCGCCGGACGCGGCGCTCGTGGAAGTCCGCGGCGCCACGCGCTACTTCGGGCAGGAACCCGCCGGGCTCGCCGCGCTCGTACGGGTCCGGGCGCTCGCCCGGTACGGGGCCGACTGCACGGTCGGCATCGCGGGCAATCCGATGCTCGCCCGGATGGCCGCGCAGGACGGCCCGCCCGGCGCGGTCCGCACGCTCCCCGCGGACCCGGCCGCCGTCGCCGCCTTCCTCGCCGGCAAGCCGGCCGCCGCCCTGTACGGCGTGGGCCCCGCCACCGCCCGCACCCTGTCCACGTACGGGCTCGGCACCGTCGGCCGGATCGCCGCCGCGCCGCTGCCCGCGCTGCAGCGCATCCTGGGGCCCGCGGCGGGCCGGCGGCTGTACGAGCGGGCGCACGGCATCGACCCGACCCCCGTCACCCCCGAGGCGCGGGCCCGCTCGGCGGCCGCGGAACACCGCTTCGAGCGGGACGAACTGGACGCCGACCGGCGCCGCCGCGCCCTGCTGGCGCTCGCCGACGGGCTCGGCGGGCGGCTGCGCGAGAGCGGCCAGGTCGCGCGCGGCCTGACCCTCACCGTGCGCTACGCGGACGGCTCCTCGACCACCCGCTCCCGCACCTTCGCCGAACCCACCGCGCACACCCCCGCGCTGACCGCCGCCGCGTACGCGCTGCACGACGCGCTCGGGCTGCAGCGCGCCCGGGTCCGGGCCGTGGCGCTGCGCGCGGAGGGCCTCGGCGACGCCGGATCCGCCGCGCACCAGCTG
Source organism: Streptomyces sp. URMC 127 (assembly GCF_051386535.1). Lineage (NCBI taxonomy): Bacteria > Bacillati > Actinomycetota > Actinomycetes > Kitasatosporales > Streptomycetaceae > Streptomyces > Streptomyces sp. URMC 127. The sequence continues at coordinate 5,518 of NZ_JBPQTW010000247.1, read as the reverse complement.
TCGTTCGACCCCGCCGACGAGAAGGCCCGCCGGATCGAGGCGGCCGTGGACCGGGCACGGGCCCGCTTCGGGCCGGGGGCGGTGGGGCCGGCGGCGGCGCTGCACCGGCGTGCCGTGGCCTGAACCCGTTACGGAGTTATGTCTTCCGCATAAAGAACGTGTGACGGATTCCTTGACCGATCAAGGTGCGCCACGCATCCTTACTGGCACGTAAGTTAACGCTCTTTCAGCGAAACCACGGTTCCGGGCCACCCGTGTGCCTCCGTGCGCCCACCGTCGGTGACCACCCCCCACCAGCCCCCACCAGCGAGGTGTTCATATGAAGCTGCCCTGGAGACCCCTGCGCACCCTGCTCCCCGCTCTGGCCCTCGCCCTCTCGGCCGCGGCCCTCACCGCCCCCGAGGCAGCGGCCGCTTCGTCGGACGATGCCCGCGCCTCCCGGGCCGCCGCCACCGCTGCGACCGGCGGCGGTGGCTGGAACGACTACTCCTGCAAGCCGTCGGCCGCCCACCCGCGTCCCGTCGTCCTCGTGCACGGCACCCTGGGCAACTCCGTGGACAACTGGCTCGTCCTCGCGCCCTACTTGAAGAACCGCGGCTACTGCGTCTTCTCCCTCGACTACGGCAAGCTGCCCGGCGTGCCGCTCTTCTACGGTCTCGGTCCGATCGCGAAGTCGGCCGAGGAGCTCTCCGCGTACGTCGACAAGGTCCGCGACGCCACCGGCGCCGACAAGGTGGACCTCGTCGGCCACTCCCAGGGCGGCGCGATGCCGCGCTACTACCTCAACTTCCTGGGCGGCAAGGACAAGGTGAACTCCCTCACCGGCATCGCCCCCAACAACCACGGCACGACGCTGTCGGGCCTGGTCACCCTGATGGACAAGATCCCCGGGGCCCGCAACGCGCTCGGCGGCCTGACCCCCGGCCTCACCGACCAGGCGGTCGGCTCCGACTTCCTCAAGAAGATGAACTCCGTCCCCGACACCGTGCCGGGCGTCCGCTACACGGTCATCGCGACCAAGTACGACGAGGTCGTCACGCCGTACACCTCCGGCTACCTGACCGGTCCCGACGTGCGCAACGTCCTGCTCCAGAACCTCTGCGCCGTGGACTTCTCCGAGCACATCGCGATCGGCACCATCGACCGCGTCGTCGCGCACGAGGTCGCCAACGCCCTCGACCCGGCCAACGCGACGCCGACCACGTGCGCTTCGGCGGTGCTCGGCTAAAACCAATGGCCTCAGGCCTTGCTGATGGGGAACCCTCGAACCCCATGAGCACTTTGAGCACCCCGTTGAAGGCCGGCAGCGACGTAACGGTCACGCTGGTCAAGGAGTCCCGGTCCGGCATCGGCTACCCCGCGGTCGTCGTACGCGACGACGGCACGCACGCCGTCGTACGCGCGCCGTGGGCGGCCCCGGCGGACCGGGACTTCGGCTTCGTCCGCTTCGAGCGCGGCGACGTCTTCACCGAGCACTACTGGCGCGACCGCTGGCACGCCGTCAAGGAGGTGCGCGCCGCCGACGGCACCCTGAAGGGCTGGTACTGCGACATCACCCGCCCCGCCGAGATCGCCCCGGGCGCGGTCGTCTCCACCGACCTGGACCTCGACCTGTGGGTCTCGGCCGACGGCGCCACCGTCCTCCGCCTGGACGAGGACGAGTTCGAGGAGAGCGGCCTGGAGCGGCGCGACCCGGCCGCGGCGGCGAAGGCCCGTGCGGCCGTCGACGAGCTGGAGGAACTGGCACGCGGCAGCCGGCTGACCGCCCTGCTGGGCTGACGGCGCCGTCCCGGCGGGGGCCGGCCGCCCAGCCGACCGGCCCCTGTTTCACGCCGGCGGCAGACTCACCCGCCGCATTGGCACGGGCCGCCGCTCTGGCATCCGCATTGGCAGCCCGGACCACAGGTGCAATCGGTGCCGGGCGCCGCCACAGGCTCGTGAACAGCCATGGTCAACTGCCTCCTTCGACGCGGGGTTCCTTACGGGTTTCCTCGAACCAGCGAACACCCGGACGACCGAGCGGGCAAGGCGCGTTGCGGTCAAGCCGCGCCGCGGCCGCCCTCCTCCAGCTCGACGATGACGAGCGTCCCCCGGCTCCCGGGCCGCACCGCGTGCGGCGCCCCCGCGGGCACGACGTAGACCTCGCCGGTCCCGACGGTCACCGCCTCGCCGCGGACGTCGAGTTCGAGCCGCCCGTCGAGCACGAGCAGCGCCTCCGGGGCGTCGTGACTCTCCTCCTCTCCGGGCAGCTCACTCATGCGCAGCACCTTGAGACAGGCGGGTCCTATGTGCCCCAGCACACGGGATCGCCATGCGTCGGGTAGGGCGGCAGCGGTGTCGTTGAGGTTGATCACGGTCATGACGCCGACGGTAGGTGACCTGCGGGGACGGTTGGTCGACCGTCGGGTAAAGGATCAGAGGGCTGGTCATCCGACGGAGTGGGCTGAGGGCGCCGCCGCTCAGCCCACGCCATGCCGCGTGCCTACGGCCTCGTGCAGGGAGTTCGACTACTCCAGAACAGTGAGCTCATCGGGCGACTCCAGCCCAGCGGCATGAACCACCGCTCGGCAGAATTCCCGAGGCGGGCAGTAGTCATGTTCCAGGACGTAGTGAAGCACGAGGTTAGGAGCTGCGTAGACAGTCTTCCCGAGTCCTTCAACATGCACTTCTGCAGACCCGAGAACAAGCTCCTTCGTTCCGTCTTCTCCCCCAAATACGGAGGGTGCGAGCGCGTTGCAGAACTCGCACTGATGATAGCCGCGCATCTGATTCTCGGGGTGAGCGCAGAGGATCTTCAAGGCGTCCAGTACTACGTCTGCAACGAGCCCTTTGGGGTATTCGTGCTCGATGGATAGCCATCCGATGTTGAGCATCATGCGCTCGGATGGCTCGTACTCGTAGGGCGACAGGTCCGGAAAGTAGGTCATGGTTTCTCCTACCGTCGCGGATCGCAGTGCTCGCGACAGATCGCAATGTGTACGGGCCCCATGCCGGGCTTCAGAATGTCGCTGAGAAGGGTGTCTTTGTTCACGGTGATCGAGCCTGACATCATCTCGAGGTCAGCGCCAGGTTTCACGGTGTAGTTCGGTGACGGGTGGCCAGGTCCTACGATCTCTGTGGGTTTCACTTTCTCCCCCTTCTCGATGCTGAGTCCGACCGACTGGCGGAGGCGGGCTCCGTCCTCGACATAGAAGTATCCCCATGTCCCACTCGGCATTTGCATGTCGCCGGTCCCTCGGACGTAGACGCCATGGCCGGCGATGACTGCCTGGCCGTCGGGCCGGCCCCCTGGAATTCTCTTGCCAGCAGGGCCCACGCCCTTGCCGTAGGTAGGGATCTTGTGGCCGCGAACGGTTGGGTTCAGGGCATCCCGCTGCCAGCTGGCGAGCCCACCGAGGCCAGTCACGGCGATCTGCTGGGTGAGTTCGTCTGCTGTATGGCTGTACAGGTCGGCGAGCGCCTCGCACCCCTGGTCGCGGAACATCTCAGCCGCGCGGTAGAGGCGGTAGGCGGGCCGGACCGGGAGGTACTTGTCGACGAAACCGCCCGCGCCGCCGTTCTTGCCTCTGAGGGCTCCGTAGACATCCCCGATGACTTCGAAGGGAAGCTTGAGGCCTTCCAGGAAGCCTTCTCCGAAGGTCTTCAGGCCTTCCCCGAGAGACTCGACGTGGTCGTCCGGGTCGTCAGGAGTCAGGCCCGTCGGGTCAATCCAGCGGGTCGGGGTGTTGTCGGCGTAGGCGTAGGCCGAGACGGCGGGACTGCCCACCGGACGGGTGGCAGGGTCGGTGGTGGTGAGGCGGCCGGTAGCGGGGTCGTAGTTGCGGGCGCGCAGGTAGTAGCCCGCGGTGCTGGTGGTGGGTTCGGTGTAGGCGCCGGTGTAGGTGAAGGGGTTGGCCGGCGGGTTCGGGGCGACGTCGGTTTTCGTGGTCTCGCCGTACGCGGTGTAGCTGTAGCGGATGCGGGGAGCGCCACCGGCGTCGGTGATGTCGGTGACGGAACCGAGCTGGTCGTGGTGGTACTGGTAGGCGTTGCCGCCTGCGGACTGGGTCTGGAGCTGGCCGAGCGGGTTGTACTGGTAGTCGGCGGTCATGCTGCCGCCCGCGTCGTACTCCGCGCCGATGGTCGCGAGGGAACCGTTGATGTCCCAGGACGTGGTGCGGAGGGCCGTGCTGCCCTTGGCCGCCTTGGTGCGGTTGCCGTCGGCGTCGTAGGTGTACGTGTAGGTGTTCGTGCCGGCGGTGATCGCGGTCAGCTGGTTGTTGGCGTCATAGATGAAGGTGTTGGTGCCGTCCGAGGTCTGGTTGCCGTCGGCGTCGTAGGAGTACTTGCGGGTGGCCGATCCGGTGGTGGCCGTGATGAGTTGGTCGGCGTCGTCGTAGGTGTAGCCGGTTGTGGTGCCTGCCTTGGTCCGGGTCTTGCGGTTGCCGACGGCGTCGTAGGTGTACGCGGTGGCGGCGGTGGGATCCGGGCAGGCCGTGTTCTGGGTGGTGGAGGTGCAGTCGGTAAGCAGCCGGCCTGCGTCGTCGTAGGTGTAGTACTGGTAGCTGGTGGCCTGGCCGGTGCGGGTGGCGGTGATGCGGACAGGACGGCCGGTGTCGTCGAGTGCGAGCTGCCAGCCTGCGAGGATCTTGTCGCCTTTGGAACTGCTGATGGAGGTCAGCCGGCCGGCGTTGTCGTAGGCGCGGTTTTCCGAGTGCCCGTTGGCAGCGGGCAGGGTCGTGCCGGTGAGGTGTCCTGCGGGGTCGTAGTCGTAGAGGACGGATCCTGCGGTGCTGGACTGGCTGGTCCGGCGGCCCTCGGCGTCATGGCTGTACTGGACCGTCGTCACGGCGGCCGAGCGCTTGGGCAGTGACCAGCGTTGTGCGGTGGTGCCGTTGCAGCCCCAGAGCTGGAGTTTGCTGCCGCGTGTGGTGCTGGCGCCGGGGATGTCGATGCATTTGCCGGAAGCGTCGTGCAGCAGGCTGCCGTCGTCGCGGAGTGACCACTGCTGGCCCTGAGCACCTGTGCATGTCGCCAGTTGAATGGCACTGGAATTGCTGGTGCCCCCCGGTGCAGCGCACTTGCCCAGCGCTTTGAGCTGACCGCCTTCCAGTGTCCACCGCTGGGCGGCGGTCCCGTTGCACGACCACGTTTGCAGGGCCGTGCCGTCAGCGCTCAGACCACCCGCAATATCCAGGCACAGGCCTGCAAGTCCTGTCACAGGTCCAGGCGGCCTCGGCAGCGCCCAGCGCTGTGCGGTGGTGCCGTTGCAGTCCCAGAGTTGGAGCTTGGTGCCACGCGTCGTGCTGGAACCGGGAATGTCGATGCATTTTCCAGAGGCGTTATGCAGCAGGCTGCCGTCGTCGCGGGCGGTCCACTGCTGTCCCTGATCGGCCGTACACGCGACCAACTGCACCGCACTGGCATTGCCCGTGCCCGTGGTTACCGCGCATTTGCTCAGTGCTTTGAGCTGACCGCCTTCCAGTGTCCACCGCTGGGCGGCGGTCCCGTTGCACGACCACGTTTGCAGGGCCGTGCC
>NZ_JBPQTW010000246.1:0-9536 GCF_051386535.1 Streptomyces sp. URMC 127 | reverse complement strand
GGGCCCCGGGCCGCCTCCGCGGGGGCGTGCGGGCGGCCTCGGGGCCCTTGACTGCCGGCACCGAGGTCAGGGCAGGGTCGGTGCCGCGGAGCGGCGCCGGGGGGAGCGCCGCTGGTCCTGGGTGGTGCGGTCCTGTGGGTGGTGCGGTCCTGGGTGGTGCGCGGGTGGTGCGGGGGCGCACTGCCTCACTGGTTCGACCAATGGCGGTGCGGGACCAGGAGGTTGGTGCTCTCCTGGCATCGTGGGGGATGGGCCGGACTCGGCGCAACCGTTTCGACCGGATACGGTCGGTTCCAGGCGTCCCCGGAACCGACCGTCCTTGGTGGCAACCGGGCTGCTGTCCCCTGCTGACCGGTCGCCGTGCACCGAAGTGAGGTCCCACGACGTGCGCACTGGCACGTCTCACACTCCGGTGGATCCGCCCTGTCGGTGCCGGGCGCCCAGGTGAACAGGGGCGGAAGCCACGCGTGGATTTCAGGTGGGCCGCTCCTGGCTGGCGCGGGCATCCGGCTCAACGAAGCGGGCCGCCGTACGGTCACGCGCCGTCCGGGTGATGTGACGGCCCGGTGAGCCGAACCCGCATGCGGCACCTGCACAGATCCCCAGGTCTCCGCAAGGGCGAGGGGTCAGATGCGGCCGCGGCACAGCTCCAGCAGCGTCATGGCGAGCGCGGTGCCGGGCTTGCCGAGCTGGTCGCTGTAGTGGCCGATGATCTCCATCTCGCGGGAGAGGTTCACCCGGCGCCCGCCGGAGGCGATGCGCTCGTGCTGGATGACGGCCGAGACGGCCATCCGTTCCTGGATGAGCCCGATGATCCTGCCGTCGAGATCGTCGATCCGCTGCCGGGCGCCGGTGATCACGCCGGCGGCCTCGTCGGTGCGGGCGCCGGTCGCGGCGGGGGCGGTGCGGGCGGCGACCGGAGTGCTGCTGCTCACAGTGCCGGTGCTCACAGTGCCCGGGCTCACGGTGCTGGTGCTCATGTCTGATCCTCCAAAAAGGGGCGGCGGCCCCCCGGAGCGGCACGGCCCGGGAAAACGACAGGCGCCCCGGGCCTTGCCGGCCCGGGGCGCCTGTGGAAGTCGCTTGTCAGTTGCTCAAGCAGCACGACCATGGCAGCCGGACGGGCCGGATGCCATAGGTAAAGACGAAGGTCTGGTGCTTGCGCATGGGGGACAGTATGGCCCGCGGACGGCGCCCGGGCCAGCTCGGGCCGGTGCGCTTTCGGATGGTGAGACAAAAGCAAGCACGCGCGCCCCGGTAGAATCGACAAATACAGACCCCCTCCTCCACCGCCGGAAGGCCGCTCCCGTGTCAGCAGCACCCACCGCCGCCCACGACAACACCGCGGAGCCGGTGCTCGTTGTCGACTTCGGCGCGCAGTACGCCCAGCTCATCGCCCGCCGCGTCCGCGAGGCGCGGGTCTACAGCGAGATCGTCCCGTCCACCATGCCGGTGGCCGAGATGCTCGCGAAGAACCCCAAGGCGATCATCCTGTCCGGCGGTCCCTCGTCGGTCTACGAGGAGGGCGCTCCCCGCCTCGACGACGCCCGCGGCCTGTTCGAGGCCGGCGTCCCCGTCTTCGGCATGTGCTACGGCTTCCAGCTGATGGCCGCGACCCTCGGCGGCACCGTCGACAACTCCGGCGCGCGCGAGTACGGCCGTACGCCACTGCACGTCACCAAGTCCGGCTCGACGCTCTTCGAGGGCACGCCGGCGGAGCAGTCGGTGTGGATGTCGCACGGCGACGCCTGCTCGGCCGCCCCCGAGGGCTTCACGGTCACCGCGTCCACGGACGTCGTCCCCGTCGCCGCCTTCGAGAACGACGAGAAGAAGCTCTACGGCGTCCAGTACCACCCGGAGGTCATGCACTCGACGCACGGCCAACTGGTCCTGGAGCACTTCCTGTACCGCGGCGCGGGCATCGAGCCCACGTGGACCACGGGCAACGTGATCGAGGAGCAGATCGCCGCGATCCGCGAGCAGGTCGGCGGCAAGCGCGCCATCTGCGGCCTGTCCGGCGGCGTGGACTCCGCGGTCGCCGCGGCCCTCGTCCAGAAGGCCATCGGCGACCAGCTCACCTGCGTCTACGTCGACCACGGCCTGATGCGCAAGGGCGAGACCGAGCAGGTCGAGAAGGACTTCGTCGCCGCGACGGGCGTCCAGCTCAAGGTCGTCGACGCGCAGGAGCGGTTCCTTTCCGCCCTCGCCGGCGTCTCCGACCCGGAGACCAAGCGCAAGATCATCGGCCGGGAGTTCATCCGCGTCTTCGAGCAGGCCCAGGCCGAGATCGTGGCCGAGGCCGGCGCGGGCGGCGAGGATGTCGCCTTCCTCGTCCAGGGCACCCTCTACCCCGACGTGGTCGAGTCCGGCGGCGGTACCGGCACCGCCAACATCAAGTCCCACCACAACGTGGGCGGCCTCCCCGAGGACCTGGAGTTCGAGCTCGTCGAGCCGCTCCGCCAGCTCTTCAAGGACGAGGTCCGCATGGTCGGGCAGGAGCTCGGCCTGCCCGAGGAGATCGTCCAGCGCCAGCCCTTCCCGGGCCCGGGCCTCGGCATCCGCATCGTCGGCGAGGTGACGAAGGACCGCCTCGACCTGCTCCGCGAGGCCGACGCCATCGCCCGCGAGGAGCTCACCGCGGCCGGCCTGGACCGTGAGATCTGGCAGTGCCCGGTCGTCCTGCTCGCGGACGTCCGCAGCGTCGGCGTCCAGGGCGACGGCCGCACCTACGGCCACCCGATCGTCCTGCGCCCGGTCTCCTCCGAGGACGCGATGACGGCCGACTGGTCGCGCCTGCCGTACGACGTGCTCTCGCGCATCTCGACGCGCATCACCAACGAGGTCGACGAGGTCAACCGCGTGGTGCTCGACATCACGAGCAAGCCGCCGGGCACCATCGAGTGGGAGTAGTCCTCCCGCGGGCCCTTCCCGGGGCCTGAGCCTTGAGGCGGCGCAGGCGTTTTTGCGTCGGCAGGGAAAAGGGCTGGCGCGATCGCGAGACGAGACGTATCGTTTTAGCCCTGAGCTCGCGCCGGCCCTGAGGTGCATACCGCTCACGAACCCCAGGAAAGGACTCCGCCATGACCCGGACCGAACCCCGTACCCGTACCGTCGAGGTCGCCCCCGGCGTCGAGCTGTGGACCGAGGAGCGCGGCGCGGCCGACACGCCCCCGCTCCTGCTGATCATGGGTGCGCAGGCGTCCGGCCTGGGCTGGCCCGAGGAGTTCGCCGACGCCCTCGCCGCCCACCACCGCGTCATCCGCTACGACCACCGCGACGCCGGCCGCTCCACCTGGTCCTACGACGAGCAGCCGTACCGCATCACCGACCTCGCGGACGACGCCCTCGCCGTCCTGGACGCCCACGGCGCCGAGCGCGCCCACGTCGTCGGCCTGTCGCTCGGCGGCATGCTGGCGCAGCTGCTGCTCGCCGATCACCCGGAGCGCGTCCTCAGCGCCACCCTCATGGGCACGTGCGCACTGAGCGAGCGGCCGCTCGTCGAGGCCGACGGGACCGAGATCGCCGCCGCCGACCTGCCAGGCATCGACCCGCGCGTCCTGGAGATGTGGGCCCGGCCCGTAGAGGATCACGGGCTGGAGGCCGAGCTGGACCGGCGCGTGGAGCACTGGCAGCTGCTCAGCGGCGACGAACTGCCCTTCCACGCGGACGAGATGCGTGAGCGCGAGCGGCGGATCATCGAGCACGCGGGGCGCTACGACGTCTCCACCGCCCACGGCCGCGCCGACCACTCGGGCATGGTCCGTACGGAGGAGCTGGCGCGCAACACCGTCCCCGTGCTGGTGACCGACGCCTCCGCCGAGCCCGTCTTCCCGCCGCCCCACCCCCGCCACATCGCCCACGTGATCGGCAACGCCCGCACGGTGGCGATGCCGGGCATGGGGCACGCCCTGCCGCGCGAGCTCCTCCGGCCGCTGGCCGAGGCGATCCTTGCGCACGCGGCCGCGGCGACGGCGGCGCCCGCCGCGTCGTAGGCCTGTTTTCTCCGCGTACCCGGCGGTAGCTTCCGTTCCGTAGTCGCGTGTGTAAGTCACGGAAGAGCCGGAGGAACGCCGCCATGCCGCAGGCAACAGCACCGGAACCGATCCCCGCCGACCAGCTGCAGTTCGCCATGCCGCCCAAGCACGAGACCGCCGAGGAGGAGCGGCGCCATCGCAAGGAGCGGCTCGCGGCGGCGCTGCGGCTGTTCGGCCGGTTCGGCTTCGAGGAGGGGGTGGCGGGGCACATCACCGCGCGCGACCCGGAGTTCACGGATCACTTCTGGGTCAACCCGTTCGGGATGTCGTTCAAGCACATCACCGTGAGCGACCTGATCCTCGTGAACCACGAGGGGAAGGTCGTCGAGGGCCGCCACCACGTCAACCAGGCGGCGTTCGCGATCCATTCGCAGATCCACCGGGCGCGGCCGGACGTCGTGGCCGCCGCGCACAGCCACTCCACCTACGGGCGTGCGCTGTCCGCGCTGGGGGAGCTGCTGGAGCCGATCACGCAGGACGTGTGCGCCTTCTACGAGGACCACGCCCTCTTCGACGACTACACGGGCGTCGTGGTGGACGAGGAGGAGGGGCGCCGGATCGCCGCGGCGCTCGGGCCGCACAAGGCGGTCGTCCTGCGCAACCACGGGCTGCTGACCGTGGGGGACACGGTGGACGCGGCCGCGTGGTGGTTCATCACCATGGAGCGCTCCTGCCAGGTGCAGCTCGTGGCGAAGGCCGCCGGGAAGCCCGTCCTCATCGACCGGGCCAGCGCCCGGCACACGCGCGACCAGCTCGGCAACGACCTGGCGGCGTGGATCAACTACCAGCCGCTGTACCAGCAGATCACGCGCAGCGAGCCGGAGCTGCTGGGCTGAGGGCCGGGCACCCCCGCCGTTCGGCGGGGGTGGCTCGTTCTTCCGGGGGTTTTTGCGGTTCTTTTACCTTGTTTACGATGGTGGGGAGCCGAGGCGCGGTCCGCCTCGGCTCTGTCATGCCATGAACCGGTAGGAGAACCATGCGCCGCCTCACTCGTGCTGTCGGGCTGTCCGCCGTCCTCGCCCTGACCGGCCTGGCCGCCACGGCGTGCGGTGGCGGAGCCGAGGCGGAGCAGCGGCCCGCGAAGTCCTCCGCGTCGTCGCCGTCCGCCGCCGCCCCGTCGAGCCCCGCGCCCGTCACGCAGAAGCCCGCGCCGGAGGCCGCCCTGCTCAAGGGCGCCGCCAGGGTCGTACGGCCCGAGATCGCCCCGGCCGACGGCGAGAAGGTCGGCGTGGGCCAGCCCATCGCCGTCGTCTTCAAGCAGCAGAAGATCTCCGGGGAACTGCGCGCCGGCATCGAAGGGCGGCTGAAGGTCTCCACCTCGCCGCAGGTCCCCGGCGCCTGGCACTGGAACGAGACCAAGGGCGACACCCGCGTCCACTTCCGGCCCGAGAAGTTCTGGCCCGCCGGCACCAAGGTGACGCTCGACGCCCGCCTGGCCGGCGTGAAGCTCGCCGAGGGCACGGCCGCCGCCGGCGACCGCAGCGTCTCCTTCACCATCGGCGACTCGATGGTCAGCACCGTCGACCTCAAGGCCCGCACGATGACCGTCGTGCGCAACGGCAAGACGCTGCGCACCATCCCGGTCAGCGGCGGCGACGAGAGCAAGGGCTTCGGCACCCGGGAGGGGATCAAGACGATCCTCGCCAAGGAGGGCAAGGTCGTCATGGACTCGCTCTCCATCGGCATCCCGCGCAACCACCCCGACGGCTTCTACGGGTCGTACGAGTACAGCATGCGCGAGACGATCAGCGGCGAGTACGTGCACGCGGCGCCGGACAACGCCGAGTCGTTCGGCAAGGAGAACGTCAGCCACGGTTGCATCGGCATGTCGACGGCCGACGCGAAGTGGCTCTACGGGCTGAGCCTCAAGGGCGATGTCGTGCAGGTCACCGGCAGCACCAAGCCGAAGCCCATGGACCGCTTCGGCAACGGCTACGGCGACTGGAACCTCAGCTGGGCGGAGTGGCTCGAAGGCAGCGCGCTGGGGATCCGCACCGGCGCCTGAGGTTATCCACAGGGGTGAACGCGTTCCGCCGCACGTCCGTATGGTTCGGGTAACGACCAGGACGGACAAGGCGGAACGGAGAGGCGGCGGACGCCATGGCATTCATCGGGCGCGGAAAGCAGGGGGAGAGCGCGCGGTACGCACTGCTGCCGCTGCGCATCTTCCTCGGCGTCACCTTCATCTACGCGGGCCTCGACAAGCTGACGGACTCCGGCTTCCTGGCGGCCACCGGGCCCGGCTCCATCGGCGAGCTGATGCGCACGGTCCGCGGCACGTCCGCCGTCCCGGAGCTGGTCGACCTCGCCCTGAAGAACCCCGAGGGCTTCGGCTACGCGATAGGCCTCGGCGAGTTCGCGGTGGGCGTCGGCACGCTCTTCGGCATATTCGCGCGCGTCGCCGCGGCCGGCGGCGCGCTCATCTCCCTCAGCCTCTGGCTGACCGTCAGCTGGCAGACCACGCCGTACTACTACGGCAACGACCTGATCTACCTCATGGCATGGCTGCCGCTGGTGGTGGCGGGCGCCCCGGTGTGGTCGGTGGACGCGGGACCGCTGCGGGTGCCGCGCAAGCGCGGAGGGGCGTCACCCCGTAAGTCCCCGGCCAAGCCGGCGCGCAAGCCAGCGGGGAAGTCGTCGGGCAAGGCGCCCGCCAAGCCGGCGGCCAAACCCTCCGCCAAGGCGCCTCGCCGCTCCGGAAAGTGAGTCCGCCCGCGCGCCGGTGACGCACACTCGTGGGGCTCCGCCGATCCGGCGCCCAAGCCCGCCGCCACGGCGCCGCACCCCCGCGGCGAGGGTCCGGCGGAATTCCAGGCCACCGGAACCCGGCCCGCACCGCCCCCGCGCTAGCGCCGCCCGCGGCGGACCGCGAAGGCCACCGCCGACACCACCCCCGCCAGGCAGAAGCCCGCCACCAGCACCGGCAGCAGCGCATACGAAGGGAAGTGGAGATTTCCATGGGCCGCCCCCAGATACGCGGCCGCGCACCCCAGCAGGACGAGCCCGATCACCAGCTTCCCCGGCTCGAAATCATGACGACGCACGGTCCACCTCCACCTGACCGATACCGACCTTGAGCCGGATCTCCAGCGTGCCGCGGGAGGGCTTCCCGGACCGCGGCTCCAGCGTCACCTGCTTCTTCTGCCCGGGGCGGACGTCGACGTCGTCGCGCGCCTCGCCGGGGAGGCGGATGTCGCCCACGCCGACGTCCATGGTGATCCGGGCCGTGACATCGTCGGGGAGGACCAGCTTGAGCTGTCCCGCGCCCACCTCGGCGCGGGTGCCGACCGCGGCGCCCCGCTGCCACGGCAGGCCGGTGAGGTCGAGCACGCCCATGCCGCTGCCCACGCGGTACTCGTCCCGGACGGCGGCCACGGACTCCGGGCGCCACGTGGAGCGCACCCACTGCGTGGACACCGACTTCGGCAGCGCTGCCGCGCCCGCCAGGAGGACGGCGGTGAGGACGGCGGCGACGACCGTGCCGCCGCCCGTGCGGCCGTAGCGGGAGCTGACGGCCATGCCGAGGCCGAAGACGGCGAGGGCGCAGGCCAGCCCGGTCTCCAGGCAGGTGCCGAGCGGCTGGTGGCGCCAGGTGAGGCCGGTGCCGAGCGCGCCGGCGACCACGGCGGCCAGGAACGTCCAGCCTCCCAGCCGCGTGCCGCCGAGGGACGCGCCGGCGCGCGGGGGGCCGCCCCTGGCGGGGACCGGCCGCTGCTCGGACCGCGGGCCGTCGTCCGGGCCCCACAGATAGCCGGTGCCGGCGCCTATCGGGCCCGTCGTGCCGTCCTTGACGATCGGGTCGCGCCACCAGGAGGGGCCGCCCGGGGCGGGCGGCGCCATGGTCTCCGGCGGGGGCGCCGCCGTCTTCTGCGCCTTGTGCGCCTTCTGCGCCGGGGACTCGGCGGCCTCGGCCCGGGGCTCGTGGCGGTGGTGCGACCAGTAGGCGGCTCCGGCCATCGCCGCCGTCAGCATCAGCGCGAAGGACATCACCGCGCTGTTGTTGAGCATCGACAGGAACAGGCCGCAGCCCACCAGGGCGCACAGCACCGCCGTCAGCGCCGGGCCCTCGACGCGGCCCGAGAACATCCGCCGGGCCTCGTTCTCCTCCTCGCCCTCCAGGGGGATCAGCAGCCACGCGAAGCCGTAGAGGATCAGGCCCAGGCCGCCGGAGACCGCCAGCACGCCGAGCACCACCCGGAAGATCACGGGATCGACGTCGAAGAAGCGGCCCAGGCCGCCGCACACGCCGGAGATCACCTTGTGCTCACGGCTGCGCCGCAGCGGCGCCCGGGCATCCTGCGGATCACCGTGAACCGGACCCGCCTCGTGCGCGTCCTGGGTGGTGGGTGTGTCGGTCATACAGAACATGGTGTCAACCGGAACGCGCTTGTGGCACACCCTGCAACCCTGGCCGTTCCCTGAGATCGCCCCTGAGAAGGTGCCGTATATCGTGTCGCGACACAGCACAGCAGGGGAACCGGAGGGCTTCGGGGTGGATGGGGCAGTGCCCGGGCAGGCGGCGCCCGGTCCGTGGCAGGACCACGGCCGGCTGGTCGCCGGGCGGTACCGCCTCGTCGAGCGGATAGGCCGCGGCGGCATGGGCACCGTCTGGCGCGCGCGGGACGAGCTGCTCGACCGTCAGGTCGCGCTCAAGCAGCTGCACGTCTCGCCGTACCTGGACGACGACGAGCTCGCCACCCTCTACGAGCGCACCCGCCGCGAGGCCCGCAGCGCCGCCCGGATCACCCATCCCAACGTGGTCGTCGTGCACGACGTGGTCGACGACCACGGCCTGCCCTGCATCGTCATGGAGTACGTGCCCTCCAGGACGCTCGGCGACGTCCTCAAGCACGGGACCGTCACCCCGGAGGAAGCCGCCCGCATAGGCCGCGGCATGATCGCGGCGCTCCGCGCGGCCCACGCCGCCGGTGTGCTGCACCGCGACGTGAAGCCGGGCAACGTGCTGCTCGGCGACGACGGCCGGGTCGTCCTCACCGACTTCGGCATCGCCCAGTCCACCGGCACCTCCACCCTCACCAAGACCGGCGAGATGGTCGGCTCGATCGACTACATCGCGCCGGAGCGCGTCAAGGGCGCCAAGCCCGGCCCCGCCTCCGACCTGTGGGCGCTCGGCGCGACGCTGTACCAGGCCCTGGAGGGCCGCCCGCCGTTCCGCAAGGACACGGCCGTCGAGACGGCGTACGCGATCGCCATGGACCCCCTGGAGCCGCCGCGCAACGCGGGCGAGCTCACCCGTCTCATCGAGACGCTGCTCGCCAAGGACCCGGCCGTGCGGCCCCCGGCCGAACTGGCCGAGCAGATCCTGCGCGAGCCCGCGGCCGAGGCGGACACGGCGCACTTCTCCGCCGCACCCGCGCCCGCACCCGCTCCCGTCCCCGAGCCCCGCCCCGCCGCCCCCGTGACCGCGCCCTGGGAGGACCGGCCGGACCGCGGCACCACCACGGCGACCGCCGCCACGGCCCCCACCGCTCCTGCTGCGCC
>NZ_JBPQTW010000245.1:0-9583 GCF_051386535.1 Streptomyces sp. URMC 127 | reverse complement strand
GGCGGGGGCAGCGGGGGAGGTCATGCGGTTCGCCTTTCGGTGGGGCACGGACTCTGCCCGTCCGAACCCCACGGATGATCATTTCATTCCGCCTGCTGCGGCGCCTCCGTCAGTGCCTGCAGCAGGTGGTCGGCGAGGCGGGGCAGCCAGTCGGGGCGGGCGTTGCCGAGGAGGTGGTCTCCGTGCGGCACGGAGAGGTACGTGCCGTGCGGAGCTGTACGGGCCAGCGGTTCGCCGTTCGTCACACCGGGGATGACGTCCCGGCCTCCGTCCACGACCAGCAGCGGCGACGCGATGCGGGGCGCCAGTGCGGCGAGGTCCACGTGGCCGGCGAACTCGCGGGCGGCGTCGGTTCCTCCGGTGCGCCGGGCCATGATGTCCCGTACGGGCTGTGGCAGTTCCTCCCAGTCGAGGCGGAAGGGCCCGCTGACCGTCGCCACCGCCGCCACGCGCGGTTCCAGCGCCGCCGTCCGGGCGGCGAAATAGCCGCCCAGGCTGAGGCCGACGATCCCGGCGCGCGCGACGCCGAGGGCGTCGAGGACCCTGCCCACAACCTGCTCGTAGTCCGGCCGCATCGCGGACGTGGCCGCGAGCGCCCCCTGCCCGGGGCCGTCCATCGCGAACACCGCCAGCCCTCTGGCCAGCAGTGCGGACACCACGTCGAGGAACTCCTCCTTGGCCGAGTCCAGACCCGGTACGACGATGACGGTGCCGGGGGCGCCGGCGGGCCCACGCAGCCAGCCGGTGAACCCCTCGCCGCTCACACGTCGCGCCTCCGGCTCCAGCAGGGCGAGCGCGTCGCCCAGGGCACGGTCCGCCGCGGCGGCCGCGCGGGCCGCCTCCGCGTCCGGCGCGAGCGTGGCGAGGTGGAACCACCGGGCCGCCGCCAGCAGGTGCTCACCCGCCGAGACGGGCGATCCCGCCTCCTGCGCGCGCTGCAGGCAGGCGTGCCCGGTGCGCAGGAAGGCCGGTTCCCAGTCGGCGACGGAGGTGAGGCCGGCGGTGACGCGGCGGTATGCGTGGGGGTCGACGCCCGCCCCGGTGGCGCGGGTCCACTGGGCGTCGGCGAACGCGGCGGCGAAGGCGGCGGCGGACTCGGGCGTATCCGTCGTGTTCATCGTGCTCCTCCGGTCAGCAGCGCCCGGCGGCCGGCCGGGGAACCCGCCGTGCGCAGCAGGCGCAGGGCCGTGATCCCGGCCGTGGGAATCAGTCTGTGCATGCCGTGCATGCAACCCCGCATCCGCCCGGCGATCCAACAACCGGCGAGCGAGACTGACAACCGTTGGTTGTCGCCTATGGTGACGGCCATGGATCTCGACGTGGCGCACGTCCGCGCCTTCGTTCGCGCCGCCGAAGAACGGCACTTCGGGCGGGCGGCCGGCACGCTCGGCATCACCCAGCAGGCGCTGTCCAAGCGGATCGCCCGCCTGGAAGCCCTGCTCGGCACCGCACTCTTCCGGCGCGGCGGCAACGGAATACGCCTCACCGAAGCCGGGCACCGCTTCCTCCAGCCCGCCCGGCACACCGTGGCCGCCGCCGACGCCGCGGTCGCGGCCGTGACGGGGGAGGACCGCCCGCTGCGCGTGGACGTCTGGGGGCACCTCTACGCGCCCATGCGGACGCTCGCCCGGCTCGCCGGACAGGTGGCCGGACTGGTGCCGGGGCACGGGCGCGACCTGCCGTCGGTGACGGACGCACTGATGCAGGGCGACATCGACGCGGCCTTCGGCCGGGTCCACCCCCCGCTGCACGCCGGGCTGACGCACCGCCTCGTCCGCCTCGAACCGGTGGACGCCGTCCTGAGCGCGGACCACCCGCTCGCGGCCGAGCCCGCGCTGCGGCCGGAACAACTGCGCGGCAGCGTGCTGTGGTCGCCCGGAGCGCTGGACCGGCTCGACTTCCTCCACCGGTTCGCCGAGCGGTTCGGCATCCGGGACAGAGCCGCGAGCGTCAACCTGGGCCTCGCCCACTTCCTCGCCGAAGTGGCGGAATCCCCGGACCGCTTCACGCTGCTGCCCGCCGACGTGCCCCTGCCGGACGTCCCCGGCCTGCGCTCGGTCCCGCTGACCGAGCCCACGCCCCTGTACGCCTGGTCGCTGCTGTGGCGCACGGGCAACAACCACCCCGGCCTGGACGGCCTCACCACCGCCTGCGCCGCGGAAGCGGCCCGGAGCCGGTGGCTGGAGTACGACCCGGCCCACGACTGGCTGCCCGAACCACCGGCGAACGGACCGGGGCGCCGGAACCCCTGAGAAGGGCTGCGCGGAAGGCCTGGCAGCCGCTGCACGGCTCCCAGGCGCCCGGCCCCGTCGGCATCAGCCGGCCGGGGCGGCCGACGGCAGGCACTCCAAGCCCTCCGGCAGGGATTGCAGGCCCTCCGGCAGCGCCCCCGTGTGGACGATCCCGAGCCGCTGCGTCGCGCGGGTGAGGGCCACGTACAGGTCGCTGACGCCGAATTCCGCCGGCTCGGCCACGATCACCGCGTCGAACTCCAGGCCCTTGGCCTGCCGCGGATCCAGCAGCACCACCGGCCGCGTCAGGTCCGGCGCCGGGCCGTGCGACGCGGCGGGGAGCGCCGCGGACAGGGCCGCGTGGTGCGCCCGCGGGGCGATCACCGCGAGGCGGCCGTCCTCCGGCAGCTCCCGGGCCACGGCCGCGGCGACGGCGCCCGGCAGGTCGCCGGTGCGCACCGCCCAGGGGCGGACGTCCGTGGAGCGGATCGAGCGCGGCGGCTCGAACGACGGGTCCGCGGAGCGCAGCACGCCCGCCGCGACCTCCATGATCTCGGCCGGCGTACGGTAGTTGACGCCGAGGCGCACGTGCTCCCAGCGCTCCCCGACGTACGGGCCGAGGATCGAGGACCACGCGCCGCAGCCGCCCGGCTCGGACGTCTGCGCCGGGTCTCCCACCAGCGTCATGGAGCGGGTCGGGCACCGGCGCATCAGCAGCCGCCACGCCATCGGGGACAGCTCCTGCGCCTCGTCCACGATGATGTGGCCGAACGCCCAGGTGCGGTCCGCGGCGGCGCGCTCGGCGGCGCTGCGGTGGTCCTCCTCCTCGTGCCGCTCCGCGAGCCGCTCGGCGTCGACGAGGTCGTGGGCGGCCAGCACCTCCGAGTCCTCGTCCGAGCGGTCCTCGAACTCCTGGGTGCGCGAGCCGTACGACAGGTCGAGCACGCCCTGGGCGTACGCGATCCGCCGCTGCCGCTCGGCCTCGGCGGCGGCCCGGGCGGCCGAGTCGTCCTCGCCGAGCAGCTCGGCGGCCTCGTCCAGGAGCGGGACGTCGGCCGGCGTCCAGGGGCCGCCGGTGCGCCGGATCGCCGCGGCGTCCGCCTCGGGCAGGTGGGCGGGCTCGGCGAGGAAGTCCGCGACGAGCCGGTGCGGGGTGAGCTGCGGCCACAGCTCGTCGATGGCGGCGTGCACCTCGCGGCTGGCCGCAATGCCCTTGCCGAGCTGGGCGATGTCGTCCGGGCCGAGGAAGTTCGGCCCGCCATAGGGGTCCGCGCCTATGCGGTCGGCGAGCTGCCGGGTGAGCGCGTCGATGACGTGGAAGGCGAAGTACGGGCGGGCGAGGTTGTGCGGCAGTTTCGTCGCGCGGGCGTGGTGGCGCGCGTCGGACGCGATGTCCGCGTCCAGCAGCAGCTCGCCGTCCTCGTGGTCGATCACGGTCACGGGATCGGGCAGGACCTGCCGGTCGCGGACGTACGCCGCCAGGGCGTCCGCCATCGCGGCGGAGCCCTTGACCTCGGCGGCCCGCGGGGTGTCGGTCCCGGTGGCCGACACGCCGGGGAAGAGCTCGCCGGGCGTGGCGAGCAGCACGCCCGTCTCGCCCAGCGAGGGCAGCACCTCGCCGATGTAGCCGAGGAAGGCGGGGTTGGGGCCCACGATGAGCACGGCGCGCCGGGCCAGCTGCTCGCGGTGGGCGTAGAGCAGGTAGGCGGCGCGGTGGAGGGCGACGACGGTCTTCCCGGTGCCCGGCCCGCCCTCGACGACGAGGACGCCGCGCTGCGGGGCGCGGATGATGCGGTCCTGCTCGGCCTGGATGGTCTGCACGATGTCGTGCATCCGGCCCGTGCGGGCCGCGTCGAGCGCGGCGAGCAGCACGGCGTCCGCGTCCGAGCCCTCGTGCCCGGTGCGCTCGGTGTCGGTGAGGTCGAGGATCTCGTCGTGCAGGGCGGTGACCCGGCGGCCCTCGGTGGTGATGTGCCGCCTGCGGCGCAGCCCCATGGGGGTGTGCCCGGTGGCGAGGTAGAACGGGCGCGCGACCTCGGCCCGCCAGTCGATGACCAGCGGGGTGCGCTCGGCGTCGTCGCGCCGGATGCCGATGCGGCCGATGTGGTGGTCGCGGCCGTCGCGGAACGCCAGCCGGCCGAAGCACAGGCCGCGCTCGCCGGCGTTGAAGGCGGAGAGGAGCCCGGACTGCTCGGCGACCATGACATCGCGTTCCAGCCGCGCCTGGAAGGTGCTGCCCCCCTGCGCCAGGGCCTGTGCCACCGCCGTCTCGGCTCCGGCACGCAGTTCGGCGAGGCGCTCGTGGAGCAGATCGATGAATTCTTGCTCGTTGCGCATGTCCGCGATTGACAATTCAGCTCCCGCCGGGATACGATGACTTCATAAGGCTTCCCCCTGCCTTGTTTTCGTCAAGACAGGGAAATCCCCAATATACGCAGAGAAATCCCCCGGACGTCAATACGGTCCGGGGGATTTCTTTGGTGACGAACCAATGCCGGGGCCGGACCGGGAATTCGACGCGCCCCCCGGGCCTAGCGGGCGGTGGCCCCCGGCACGCCGGCCGTGGCCAGCCAGTTCCCGACCTGCCGGCGCGTGGCGACACCGGTGAAGCGGAACACCTCGCGGCCCTCGCGCATCAGCAGCACACCGGGCACGCCCAGGACGCCGAAGCGCTCCTGCGCCCACGCGGCCCGGTCGACGTCGACCTTCACACCGGTCAGGGCGGCTCCGCAGGCTTCGACCGCGTCCTCCAGGACGGGCATGAGGTATGCGCAGGGGCCGCACCACGGAGCCGTCAGCCCGACGAGCACGGGCACGGGCCCGGCCAGCAGCCGCTCCAGGTCGTCCTCCGTCACGACCTCGCGCAGTACGCCGCGCTCCTCCGGCGCCTCTTCGCCGCCTGCGCCGTCTTCATCGTCATCGTCTTCGGCGTCTTCGCCGTCTTCGGCGGGCATCGCGGCCTCGGCGGCCGCGGCGGCGACGAGCGCGGCGTTCGCCGGCGGCGCGGAGATGCCGTTGACGCAGAGCCCGGCGGCCAGCAGCCGCTCCAGCACGGCCGGATCGAGGACGTGCCCGGCACGCTCGGCCACCGACACCTCGGCCAGCTGCGGGAGATGTGCGAGCAGGGCGCCGGCCAGGTCGTGGCCGACGGCCATGCCGTCGAAGGTCAGGGAGGCGAGGCGCGGCATGCCGGCGAGGGCGCCGAGGTGCTCCGGCCGGAAGGCCGTCGCCTCGCTGAGAACGAGCGTGTCGAGGGAGGCGGCGGTCTCCGAGCCGGCGAGCGCGGCGAGACCCGCGCCGGTCAGCCGCGGGGACGCGAGGACGAGATCGGTCAGTGCGGGCATGCCGCCCAGCGCCGCGACGCCCTCGTCGGTGAAGTCCCCGGCCAGCAGGAGCGTCTTCAGCGCCCGCTGCCCGCCGATCGCCCGGACCATCGCGTCCGTCGCCCCGGACAGGTCGGCGACGACGAACGCGTCGGACGGCAACTGCGCCAGCGCTGCGGCGACATCGTCCGGATCGTCCGCGCCGGTGGCGTCCAGGACGTAGACGAGCCGGGAGCCGGACGACAGCGCCACCTCGCCGCACGCGTCCAGCTCCACGGGCTCGCCGCCGCCCTCCGTGTAGCGGACGAGGGTGCCGGGGATGCCTCCGGCGGGGAACTCGATCACACGTGCGCTCATGCCCCCATGCTAGGCGCGGCACGGCGGCGGGGGACGGGCCCGCCTCAGGCCCGCGTCCCCGCGCAGTCCTCCAGCTCCGCGGCGAGATAGGGCGACGGCCGGGGGACAGTGCCGTAGTCGGCGTCGCTGTGCGCCTCCAGCTTCCGTACGGCGGCGGTCAGATGGGCGGTCACCGCCCGCCACCACCGTTCGTCGGGCGAGGGCGCGGCCGGGGCGCCCGGGCCTGCGGGCCGTTCCGGGCCCTCCTCCCAGAAGAAGCGGGCCGAGGACTCGACGACCCCGTACCGGCTCGGGCGCCGGTCGCCGCGGATGGGCGCGGGCGGCGTGCCGAGGATCCGGTCGCCGTCCTGCGCGTACAGCCCGGCGGCCTGCTGGAGCCACCACCGCGCTGCCTGCCGTTCGCTGTGCTGCAGGTGGTGCAGGTACAGGCAGAGGGCCGCCGTCGCGGAACCGGCGCCGGCGGCGAACCGCCACCAGAACGCCGCGCCCTCGTGCCGCCCGGCCAGGTGCAGCAGACAGGCGAAGGCCAGCGCGCCGCGCGGCTCGATCGCCGGGTCGTCGACCAGCCGGGCCATCGCCGCGACGGCGGACCGGTCGTGGACGACGCGGGCCGAGAGCGAGTCCAGCTCCGTGGCCGCCCGCTCGTGCAGGGCGGTGCGCCTGGCCGTGCCCAGCGGCGGGTCGGCGGGGACCGCGCGGCCGGCGCGGTCGTGGTCGTGGCGGATGCTCTGGGCGCGGCGGTCCATGGCGTCGGCCCGGTTCCAGACGACGCGGCCGGCGATCCGTGCGAGGGCCGCCCGCTCGTTGTAGCCGTCGAACGCGCCGGGCGGCACGGCGGCTTCCGCGAGCACCCGGTCGATGGCGGCCGGCCGGTCGCCTCCCTGTCCCTGGCGCATGTGGTTCACGCCTCCTCTTCTCCTTCCGGGGCTTCCGGGGCCTCCGGGGCTTCCGGAGTCCATGCGATCTCCAGATCGCGGGCCAGGCGCCGTCTCGCCCCGCGGACGTGCGAGCGCACCGTGGCGGGCGAGATGCCCATGATCCCGGCGACGCGGCAGACCGGGTAGCCGAGCACGTAGCGCAGCACGACCACGTCGAACTGGCGGTCCGGGAGCCGGGTGATGGCCGCGTACAGCCCGAGCCGCGACTCCAGCACCTCCAGGCGGGCGCGGCTCGCCTCCCGCACGGCCGCGAACGCCGCCGTCTCGACGAGCGCCGTGGCGCCGCGCCGCCTGGCCGCCAGCAGCTTGGTGATCTTCTCCTTGAGGGCGGCCAGGGCGTACGCGGCGGGGTTGGGCTGCCGCCGCACCTCTCCCCAGGCCAGCGCCAGCTGGCAGAAGACCTCCTCCACGACCCACTCCGCGTCCGGCTCGCTGTCGAGCTGGAGGTGGGCGTAGCGGAGGTAGGGCCGGTGGTGGAGCGAGAAGAAGGCGACGAAGTCGGCGGGCAGGCCCTCCGACAGGTCCTCCCGCAGCTCCGGCCAGGGCCGGGGCCCGGTCCCGGTGCGCCGCCCGGTCACGCCGGTCATGCGGCCGCCTCCCCGGGCCCGGGTGGCCGCCGATCGCACGCCTGTAGCTGCACCTGCACGTCCTCTCGCCGATGGACGGTGCCGTCCGCTCGGCACCCGAGGGCCTCAGGGCCCTCATCCATCAGCCAAGCGAAACGGAGCCCCTGGCGTGCAGGCCGATCGTCCGAATGTCGTGCGGAAAGGGACGCGCGAAGGGCGCGCGGCGCGGGCCGCGCGCCCCCTCGGCGAGTGGACGGGGCGTCAGCTCCCGGTGAACGGGGCGAACGTCCGGCTGAAGTACCAGGTGTCCTGTTCGATCCCGGAGCAGGTGTCGGACCCCTTCGTGCCCGGGCAGCCGCCGTTGTCCCGCTGCAGCGCCCAGAACGAGAGCGTGCCGATCCCCTGCGCGACCGCCCAGTCGCGGACGCGGACGGCGTCCTGCGTGGTGAAGGTCTCGGCCGGGCCGTAGTCGTCGATGCCGGGCATTTCGGTGACACCGGTCATCGCCCGCAGCTCCGCCTGTGTCTTCGCCGGGTAGAGCCGCGCGAGCTGGGCCTGGAGCCCGGTCGCGGCGCTCACCGTGTCCGCGGCCATGTCGTGCGCGGCCCCGTCGTAGTAGTCGAACGTCATGAGGTTGACGACGTCGACGCGCGCGCCGTTCGCGACGGCGTTGCGCAGCACCGCCAGCCCGCTCTCGGCCGGGCCGTGCGTGGTGGTCGGCAGCGTGTACGAGAACTGCACGGTGCGGCCGGTGCTCGCGGCCCAGTCCTGCACCTGTTTGACGGCCTTGTTGCGGCGGTCGATGCCGGCGGCGTTCGTCAGGGAGTTGTCCTCGATGTCGAGGTCGATGCGGGTGACGCCGTACGTGGTGACGACCTTCTCGAAGGCGGCGGCGATCCGCGCGGGGTCGGGGCAGCTGTCCGCCAGCTCCGTACCGCCGTTGTCGGCGGCGTATCCGCCGAAGGAGGGGATGACGTCGCCGCCGCGGGCCCGGATGGTGCCGATGTCGGCGCCGAAGACGGCCGGGGAGACGGGCTTGCCGGTGTCGCCGTTCCAGTAGGGCGTGCAGGAGCCCGGCGCCTCGGTCTGCAGGAACGCCATCGTCAGGTGCTTCGCCCCGGACCGCGCGGAGAGGTCCGCCGGGCTCTCGGGGCCGTAGGTCTCGAAGTAGGGCGCGAAGACGTGGGGCGGCAGGGGCGCCGCGGCGGCGCGGGCGTCGCCGCTCCCGCTCAGGACGAGCGCGGCGGCGGTTGCGCGCTGAACATCGTCGGTCTGGACCAGAGTTGTGTCAAGGGTTCCGGTCCCCGTTGTGCACATGGAATTTTTCCGGGGAATTCATATTTTCCTTGCCAACTCCCCTGTGAAGCACAGTTATTGGTACGGTCCCGGCGAATGAGACGATACGTCCCAGGAGGTCGTCGGCCGTGGACGTTCCGCCTCCGCCGACCCGGAGGGCCGGGGCCCGTGCGGCGGTCCGGAAATAACACTTGCTATATTGCGCAACTGTGAAAGTTGCCAGGTCGTCGCGAGTGCGCGCCGACCGGATCCGATGGGGAGCGCGTATGGGCCGTAGGCGGAGCGAGAGGCACGAGAGGCAGGAGCGGCCGCAGCGGCGGGCGCGGCGGGCGAGAGCGGCGCTGGCCGCCCCGGCGGCCCTGCTCGTGGCGGGTGCCGCCGTGGACGAGGCGGCCGGGGCAGGCCTCGGCCGGATCTTCGTGCTCACCGCCGCGGCCGCCGCCGCGCTCGCCGCTGTGCTCTGCCCCCGCGGCCGCACGTGGTGGGTGCTCGCCGCCCCGCCGCTGGCCGTCGCCGCGGTGGCCGCCGGCGCCCAGCTCGCCGTGGGAGCGGACAGGAGCGGCGGCAGCCTCGTGATGGCGGGCGCGCACTGGGCCCTCGACACCTTCCCCGCCATGGCGGCCGCCGAGGCCACGGCGGCCGCCGTCCTGACCGGGCGTGTGCTGCGGCCGGGCCGGGGGAGGAGGGCCTGCCATGCCTGAGCCGTACCGCCGCGACCGGGAGCGGGGCCGCGACGGCATCCGCGACCGGGGCCGCGACCGGGCCCGGGACCGCGACCGCATCCGCGATCGGGACCGCATCCGCGACCGGGACCGCACCCGCGACCGGGGCCGCGACCGCCCCGGCACCCGGCCCCGCCCGCAGGGCACCGC
>NZ_JBPQTW010000244.1:0-9615 GCF_051386535.1 Streptomyces sp. URMC 127 | reverse complement strand
GCCCCCGCGTCTAGCGGGCCGCGTCCGCCGGGTGCGGGGCCATCGGGAGCGCCGCCGCCAGGCGGTCCTCGCAGAGTTCGGCGAGGCGCTCGTAGCCCTCCTTGCCCATCATCTCCGTGAGCTCGGGCCGGTACGTGACGTAGACCGGCTCGCCGGCCCCGTGCGCGGACGTGGCGGACGTGCACCACCAGTGCAGGTCGTGGCCGCCCGGGCCCCAGCCCCGGCGGTCGTACTCCCCGATGGAGATCCGCAGCACGCGCGTGTCGTCCGGCCGGTCGATCCAGTCGTACGTGCGCCGCACCGGCAGCTGCCAGCAGACGTCCGGCTTGGTCTCCAGCGGCTCGCGGCCCTCCTTGAGGGCCAGGATGTGCAGCGAGCAGCCCGCGCCGCCCGCGAAGCCGGGCCGGTTCTGGAAGATGCAGGAGCCCTTCCAGCGGCGCGTCTGCCGGTCGCCGTCCTCGTCCGTCTGCGTCCACCCGGAGTCCGTGCCCACGTCGTGGAACTGCCAGATCTCGGGGGTGAGCCGCGCCACGTGCCCGGCGACGCGCTGCTCGTCGTCCTCGTCGGAGAAGTGCGCGCCCAGGGTACAGCAGCCGTCGTCGGCGCGCCCCGCCTGGATGCCCTGGCAGCCGCTGCCGAAGATGCACGT
This sequence comes from Streptomyces sp. URMC 127, assembly GCF_051386535.1. Taxonomy (NCBI): domain Bacteria; kingdom Bacillati; phylum Actinomycetota; class Actinomycetes; order Kitasatosporales; family Streptomycetaceae; genus Streptomyces; species Streptomyces sp. URMC 127. Next base: position 8,966 of record NZ_JBPQTW010000244.1, on the reverse strand, counting down.
CCACCGGGAGGTCAGCCAGGTCAGGTCGCAGCGGAAGACCTGTTCGTCGTCCGCCGGGTCGGGGAACTCGACCCAGGCGCGGGCGAAGTCGAGCCCGACCTCGTCGGAGCCGGACCGGGAAACGGCCGCGACCTGCTGGTCACGCTTTTTGTCCGGCTTGCCCTGGCCGCCCTGCTTGCCCTGCTTGGCCTTCTTCGTCTTTGCCACCCCTCCAGCCTATGCGCCCCCGGCCGCGGCAGTAGCGTTCAGGCCATGAGACTCGGTGTCCTCGACGTGGGTTCGAATACGGTCCATCTGCTCGTGGTGGACGCGCACCCGGGCGCGCGCCCGCTGCCCGCCCACTCCCACAAGACCGAGCTGCGCCTCGCCCAGCTCCTCGACGAGGACGGCGCGATCAGCGAAGCGGGCATAGACCGCCTGGTCGACGTCCTCCGGGAGGCCCTGCAGGCGGCCGAGGACAAGGGCTGCGAGGACGTCCTGCCGTTCGCCACGTCCGCCGTCCGCGAGGCCGCCAACGCGGACACCGTCCTGGCCCGGGTGCACAAGGAGACGGGCCTCACGCTGCCGGTCCTGACCGGCGAGGAGGAGGCCCGCCTGACCTTCCTGGCCGCCCGCCGCTGGTTCGGCTGGTCGGCCGGAAAGCTGCTGGTGCTCGACATCGGCGGCGGCTCCCTGGAGATCGCCTTCGGTCTGGACGAGGACCCGGACGCCGCCGCCTCCCTCCCGCTCGGCGCCGGCCGCCTCACCTCCGCCTGGCTGCCCGGCGACCCGCCGGACCCCACCGACGTGCGCGCCCTGCGGCGCCACGTCCGCGCCCAGATCGCCCGTACCGTCGGCGACTTCGCACGGCTCGGCGCGCCGGACCACGTCGTGGCCACGTCCAAGACCTTCAAGCAGCTCGCCCGCATCGCGGGCGCGGCCCGCTCCACAGAGGGCCTGTACGTGCAGCGCACCCTGACCCGCCGCGCCCTGGAGGACTGGGTGCCGCGGCTCTCCACGATGACCTCCGAACGGCGCGCCCAGCTGCCGGGCGTGTCCGAGGGCAGGGCGCACCAGCTGCTCGCGGGCGCGCTGGTGGCCGAGGGCGCGATGGACCTGTTCGGCGTGGACGAGCTGGAGATCTGCCCGTGGGCGCTGCGCGAAGGCGTCATCCTGCGCAGGCTGGACCACCTGCCGGCGGCGCCGCAGAGCTGAACGCGCGGCGGAGGGGAGGGCGCGGCCGGGGCACCCGGCCACCCGTAGCCAGGCGCCCTCCCGGCGGCGGCCGGGAGCGGACCCGCCACATGGGAGGTACCCGCCCGCCGTACGAGAGGCGGTCGTACGCTGTCCCTCGTGACAGAGCCAGTGGTGCGCATCCCGGATGCGAAGGTCGCGCTGTCCACGGCCTCGGTCTACCCCGAGTCGACGGCGACGGCCTTCGAGATCGCCGCCCGTCTGGGCTACGACGGCGTCGAGGTCATGGTGTGGACCGACCCGGTCAGCCAGGACATCGAGGCGCTCCGCCGCCTGTCCGACTACCACCAGGTGCCCATCCTGGCGGTGCACGCCCCCTGCCTGCTGATCACCCAGCGCGTCTGGTCGACCGACCCGTGGGTCAAGCTCCAGCGCGCCCGGGCGGCCGCCGAGAAGCTCGGCGCGAGCACGGTCGTCGTCCACCCGCCCTTCCGCTGGCAGCGCGGGTACGCCCGCGACTTCGTCCGCGGCATCTGGCGGATGGCCGAGGAGACGGACGTCCGCTTTGCGGTTGAGAACATGTACCCGTGGCGCTACCGCGACCGCGAGATGCTCGCCTACGCGCCCGACTGGGACGTCACCAAGGACGACTACCGCCACTTCACGGTCGACCTCTCGCACACCTCCACCGCCCGCACGGACGCCCTCGCGATGGTCGACCGGATGGGCGACCGGCTCGCCCACATCCACCTCGCCGACGGCAACGGCTCCGCCAAGGACGAACACCTCGTGCCCGGCCGCGGCCGGCAGCCCTGCGCCGAGGTCCTGGAGCGCCTCGCGAACCGCGGCTTCGACGGCCACGTGGTGATCGAGGTCAACACCCGTCGCGCCATGTCCGCGGCCGAACGCGAGGCCGACCTCGCCGAGGCCCTCGCCTTCACCCGGCTCCACCTCGCCTCGCCCACCGGCGTGCCCCGGCCATGACCGCGGCACCCCCCGGCGGCGCCGGAGCCCCCCGCAGACGCGGCCGCCCCGCCCGTACGGACAAGGGCAGCGGCCCGGGCGCGCGCGAGCGCATCCTGGCCGCAGCCCGCGCCGAGTTCGCCGCGCGCGGCTACGACCGCGCGTCCATCCGCGCCATCGCCAAGGGCGCGGACGTCGACCCGGCGCTCGTCCACCACTACTACGGGCCCAAGGAGCAGATCTTCGCGGCCGCGATCGAGACGGACTTCGCACCCGCACTCGAAGCGCCGGGCGTCATCCAGGCCGGCGGCCCGGACACCCTGGGCGAGCGGCTCACCCGCTTCATCCTCGGAGTCTGGGAGGACCCGGCCACCCGCGAGCAGCTCCTCGCGATCGTCCGCTCGGCCGTCGCCAACGAGACCGCCGCCGCGGTCTTCCGCGACCTCGTCACCAGCCGGCTCATGGCCCGCATCGCGGGCGAGCTCGACATCCCCGACGCGAGGCTGCGCTCGGAGCTGGCGGCCGCCCACCTCGTCGGCGTCGCCATGCTGCGCTACGTGATCAAGGTCGAGCCGCTGGCGTCGGCGGACGTGGAGCAGGTGGTGGCCATGGTGGCACCGGCGGTGCAGCGGCACCTGGCGGGGGACACGTAGGACGCGTGGTGCACGCGTAGCGCGTGGTGCGCGCGTATGACGTACGGACGGAGCGCGGACGTATGTACGTGCGGACGTACATACGTCCGCACGTACGGGAGACGCCGCCCGTCGCGGACCCCTGTCCGGCCATGCCCGTGTCTCACATGGCGGAGAAGCCGTTCACCCTCCCCAGCGCGGGCGTAGTCTCGAAAGACGCCGGTACGGCGGAGTAGGAGGCGCCCGCACGACGCCGCGGCGCCCACACACTGCGAGGAGTGGAGCAGGATGCCCGAGCTGAGGTCCCGCACCGTCACCCACGGCCGCAACATGGCGGGCGCCCGCGCCCTCATGCGGGCCTCGGGCGTAGCGAGCGAGGACATCGGCAAGCCGATCATCGCGGTGGCCAACTCCTTCACCGAGTTCGTCCCCGGCCACACCCACCTCGCACCGGTCGGCCGGATCGTCTCCGAGGCGATCAAGGCGGCGGGCGCCGTGCCCCGCGAGTTCAACACCATCGCCGTCGACGACGGCATCGCCATGGGCCACGCCGGCATGCTCTACTCGCTGCCCTCCCGCGACCTGATCGCCGACTCCGTCGAGTACATGGTCGAGGCCCACTGCGCCGACGCCCTGATCTGCATCTCCAACTGCGACAAGATCACCCCGGGCATGCTGATGGCCGCCATGCGCCTCAACATCCCCGTCGTCTTCGTCTCCGGCGGCCCCATGGAGGCCGGCCAGGCCACCCTCGTCGACGGCACGGTCCGCAAGCTCGACCTCATCAACGCCATCGTCGACGCGGTCAACGAGAACGTCTCCGACGAGGACGTGCTGCGCATCGAGGAGAACGCCTGCCCGACCTGCGGCTCGTGCTCCGGCATGTTCACCGCCAACTCCATGAACTGCCTCACCGAGGCCATCGGCCTCTCCCTGCCGGGCAACGGCTCCGTCCTCGCCACGCACACCGCCCGCAAGGCCCTCTACGAGAACGCCGCCCGCACGGTCGTCGAGATCACCAAGCGCTACTACGAGGACGGCGACGAGTCCGTCCTGCCGCGCAACATCGCCACCCGCGCCGCCTTCGACAACGCCATGGCCCTCGACATCGCCATGGGCGGCTCGACCAACACGATCCTCCACCTCCTCGCCGCCGCGCAGGAGGCCGGGCTCGACTACGACCTGAGCGACATCGACGAGGTCTCGCGGCGCGTCCCCTGCCTGGCCAAGGTCGCCCCCAACGTCGCCCCCGGCGGCACCTACTACATGGAGGACGTCCACCGCGCGGGCGGCATCCCCGCCATCCTCGGCGAGCTCTACCGCGCGGGCCTCCTCAACGAGGACGTGCACACCGTCCACTCGCCCGGCATCAAGGAGTGGCTGGAGGCCTGGGACGTGCGCGGCGGCTCGCCGACCCCCGAGGCCGTCGAGCTCTGGCACGCCGCCCCCGGCTGCGTCCGCTCCGCGACCGCCTTCTCCCAGTCCGAGCGCTGGGAGTCGCTGGACACCGACGCGGCCGGCGGCTGCATCCGGGACGCCACCCACGCCTACTCCAAGGACGGCGGGCTGGCCGTCCTGAAGGGCAACCTGGCCGTCGACGGCTGCGTCGTGAAGACGGCCGGCGTCGACGAGTCGATCTGGACGTTCGAGGGCCCGGCCGTCGTCTGCGAGTCGCAGGAGGAGGCCGTCGACAAGATCCTGGGGAAGCAGGTCAAGGAGGGCGACGTCGTCGTCATCCGCTACGAGGGCCCCCGCGGCGGCCCCGGCATGCAGGAAATGCTCTACCCGACGTCCTTCCTCAAGGGCCGCGGCCTCGGCAAGGCCTGCGCCCTCGTGACGGACGGCCGCTTCTCGGGCGGCACGTCAGGCCTGTCGATCGGCCACGCGTCGCCGGAGGCCGCGTCGGGCGGCACGATCGCGCTGGTGCAGGACGGCGACCGCATCCGCATCGACATCCCGAACCGCTCCATCGAACTCCTCGTCGAGGACTCCGAGCTCGACGCGCGGCGCGCGGCACTGGGCGGCACGTACGCCCCGAAGAACCGCGAACGCAAGGTCTCGGCAGCGCTGCGCGCGTACGCGGCAATGGCCACAAGCGCGGACCGCGGCGCGGTCCGGGACGTCAGCCGCCTGGACGCCTGACGGCGGGCCGACGGTACGGGGCCTGAGGCCCGGTGCGGCGCCGGCCGGGGCGTCAGCTTCGGACGGCGCCGCCGGGCTGTGCCGCCGGACTGCGCCACGGTGGTTGCTCGCCGTGGCGGCGGAGCACAGGGCGCGGGCCGTGCCGCGGGCGTCTCCCGAGACACCGTGCACAGGCGGCTGCTTGCCGTGGAGCGGATGCGGCGCGAAGGGCGGCGGCTACCTCGTATCCGCCGCGACGGCGCTCAGCCGCAATGAATGGTGACCGGCGGTGCCATGCCGGGCTCGGCCCCGTACAACGGGACGCGCACCGGCGGCCGGCCGGTCGGCCGCTAGCGCCAGCGCTCCGGCTCGTCGGCGGCGACTGCGAAGACCGTTCCGTCGGGCGCCGTGCCGAAGACCTTCCCGTCCGCCGCGACGGGCGCGGGCAGCAGGTCGACGTAGCCGCGCCCGGCGCGGGCAGGGCGCGGCGGCGTCTGGCCGAGGAGCGCCCCCTTGGCCGTGTCGACGGCCAGCAGCCGCCCGTCCGCCGCCGAGAAGTACACCCGGTCCTCACCGGCAGCCACCAGCGCGGACGCGTTCGCCACCGACGTGTCCAGGCGCCACAGCTGCCCCTTCCGCCCTACGGCCGTGAGCCCGCCGTCCGTCGACAGCAAATACACCGCATCGCCCCGCGCCACCGCACTCGCCACGTTGAGCGGCGTACCGAGCGGCACGCGCGTCTCCCGCCGTGCCCCCGGGTCGTAGCGGACGACGGCCGCCACCCGGTTGTCCCTGTCGGGAGCCGTCAGGAACAGCGCACCGTCCGTCCCGGCCCCCACGGCCGTCAGGTCGCCGTCGGCCGTCCGCTCCCACAGCGTCGTCCCGCGCTCCGGGTCCAGCGCGAGGATCCGCGTCCGGTGCTGCCCCTGACCGGCCGGAGCCACGGCGTACACCGGCTGCCCCGGCCCGCCGCCCGCCGCGCCCCCGGCGCCGTGGCTCACGCCGTGGCCCGCCCCGTAGAAGGAGAAAGCCGGCTTGGAATGCCCGGGCAGACCGAGCCCGTGCTGCCAGCGCTGCTTGTTCGTACCGCCGTCGACCGCCGTGACCGTCCCGTCCCCGGCGACCAGCAGCACGGTGTCCCCGGCGTGGTAGACCCGCCCGGGGTACGCGGAGACGTCCCGCGTCCAGCGCGGCTCACCACTGGACGGCTCCAGCGCCGTCAGCGTCCGCCCGTCCGGCGAGAAGACGTGCACGAGACCGCCGGAGACGACGGGAGCGGGCACGGGACCGGCCTCGCCACCGCCGGCGGAGGAGGTGGCGGAGGCGGCCTTCTGCCAAGCGATCTTCCCGGTGGAGGTTTCGATGCGCGCCGCCTGCAAACCGCGCGCGGAGCAGTACAGCGCCTCCCCTCCGTACGCGCACGCGCCCGTCGCACCGCCCGGCACCGGCACCTCCCACGGCCGCCAGTCCGCGGAGGCGACGGTCGGCCGCGTCTGCAGCGGCCGGTCCGCGTCACCGTCACGACTCAGCGCCCACGTCCCTCCGGCCACCAGGGCCGCGGTCGCCACACCAGCGGAAACGAGCCACGGCATACGCCGCCGCCGACGCGGGACGGAGCCGCGAGCGGGCGCGGCGCGACCTGGGGTCCGGGCGGCGGAAACGGGGACCTGGGCGGCAGGACCGGGGGTCTGGGCGGCGGTACCGGGGGCCTCTTCGCCCTCCTCCCGCGGAGGAGGGACGCGCACGTGCGTGGGGACGGAGTCGTCCGGTCCCGCAGCCTCGACCCGGCGCACACCGACCCCGCCGTGCCGCAGCGCACGCGGCAGCCGAGCCATGATCGCGTCCGGCGTCGGCCGCTGCGCGGGGTCCTTCGCCAGGCAGTCCTGGACCAGCGGTACGAGATCGGCCGGCACGCCCGTCAGATCCGGTTCGGTGTGCACGACCTGGTAGGCGACGATGTACGGGCTCTCCGACTCGAACGGCCCCCGCCCGGTCGCCGCATGCACGAGCAGCGACGCCAGCGCGAACACATCCGCCGCCGGCCCCACCTCCCGCGGCCGCTGGAACTGCTCGGGCGCCATGAACGGCGGCGTCCCGATCAGCTTGCCGGTCTCGGTCCGCAGCTCGCTGTCGTACGGGCGCGAGATGCCGAAGTCGATGACCTTCGGACCGTCCTCGGCCAGCAGCACATTGCTCGGCTTGAGGTCCCGGTGCACGACCCCGGCCCGGTGGATGTCCCGCAGCGCCTCCGCGAGCCCGGCCGCCAGGCGCCGCACTTCCTCCGGGGCGAGAGGGCCGTTCCGTTTCACGCGCTCGGAAAGCGTGGGGCCGGGAATGTAGAGCGTCGCCATCCAAGGGCGCTCGCCATCGGGATCCGCGTCCACGACAGGGGCGGTGAATGCGCCGCTCACCCGGCGGGCGGCCGCCACCTCCTGCCGGAAACGCGCCCTGAACTCGGGATCCACCGCATATTCGGCGTGCACCACCTTGACCGCGAGCCGCAGCCCCGAAGCGGAACGCGCCAGATGCACCACGCCCATGCCACCGGAACCGAGGCGCCCTTCCAGCCGGTACTCACCGGCGTAACCCGGATCCTCCGCTTCCGCTCCTGTTCCGGCACTGCGCAGCGGCGGCATTCCCCCACCCCCGTTGTCTGTCGGCCGCAGAATGCGCGGCGTCCGGAGCCTAATCGATGGCATCCGGCAATCCCGGGAGGCGTGCCGCGCCTTGCTAGCCTGCACATGACATCGCATGTCTTTTGATCTACACCGCAGCAATCAACGCATCATTGACCGACGGTGAACGCTCTGACGGGGGAGGGCCGCATGGCCACCAGCGAGATCAACGAGATCAACGAGATGAACGAGGCCAACGAGGTCGGCGAGAACAGCAAGGGCAGCGAGATCAGCGAGATCAGCGAGACGAGCGAGAACGAGTCCTCTGTCCTGTCGGCCCGCTCGGCCGCAGCCGCCACGGTCTACTACCCGATCGCTCCCGGCCAGCAGGTCAACGTGCGCCGCGGCCCGAACACGGGCAGCCAGATCGTCCGCGTCCTCCCCGAGGACTCCCGCATCGCCATCCGCTGCCAGACCCGCGGCGAAACCATCACCGGCCCCTACGGCACCACTGACATCTGGGACAGCATCGCTCCCGGCCAGTACGTGTCGGACGCCTATGTGAAGACCGGCAGCGACGGTTTCGTGGCGGTCCGCTGCTCCTGATCCCGTACAGGGGCCGGTCGACATAATCGAGGTATGAGCGACGAGCAGGGAACAGGGCCCCAGCCGGAACCGATCAGGTTCTTCGGCACCACGTGGCTGAATCACGACGGTGGATACGCGCTGCGGCGCGTGGGCGCGTGCCTCGGCGCGCTCGCCGTCGCAGCGGCGGGCGCACTGGTCCTGCGCTTCGGCTACGAGGGCCTGGCCATCGCCAAGGTGGGCGGCCTGGTCAACGCCATGGTGGTCGTCGCCTTCGCGGTGTGCAGCGCCCTGGCCTTCCGCCGCACCTGGGAGCGGTTCGGCCGCCGCCCGGATCCCGCGGCCGACCCGCACGCCGAGCGGTCCATGCAGAGCCTGATGATGATCGGCTTCATCGGAGCCCTGCTGGCCTACGCCCTCCGCACGCTCAAGGAGGCGCCGGGTGAGGAGCTGCACCGCCGGGAGTACGAGGAGGCCGTCGCGCGGTACGAGCGGCGGACGGGGCGGAAGGGCGCCAAGAGCGGCAAGGGCCGGCGCAAGCGGTAGGCGGTAGGGGGACGAGGAGGCGAGGGGGTGGCAACGAGGCCCCGAAACCTCGTGTAGTGTTCTCCGAGTTGCCGCGGGGCCCGCGAGGGAGCCGGGGCAGCGATCGAGCCGCACCGGCGGCACTCACCACTGCACGGCCCCTGAACGGGATGAATTTCGGCGTGCCGAAATTCGGACCGGGAAGGCCCCAGGCTCCGATTAGGAGCCGCCGGGGAAATCCGCTAAAGTAGTGATCACGCCGGAAGGCGCGAAACAAACCCCGCTCCAGCAGGGGGCCGGAAAAGTGATTCGGACCGGAAACGGAACGGAAAACGGATCTGGTAAGGTTGGA
>NZ_JBPQTW010000243.1:0-9675 GCF_051386535.1 Streptomyces sp. URMC 127 | reverse complement strand
CCCGTGGCCCCCTCCGCGCTCCCCCCGGAGCGCCCCCCGTTCGGGGCCCCTCGTTCGCTTTACGTCCTACGTCACGTCCTGCGTCACGACCTGCGTCACGTCGTACGTCTCAGGCGACCAGTTCGCCGAAGGACTCCAGCTGGTCCCGGCCGGAGCCGATGACCTCGTCGTCGCGCAGGCGGCGCAGCGAGCGCCAGATGCTGCTCTTGACCGTGCCGACGCTGATGTCCAGGATCTCGGCGATCTCCGGGTCCGTGCGGCCCTCGTAGTAGCGCAGGACGAGCATCGTGCGCTGCAGCTCGGGCAGCCGGGCCAGCGCCTGCCAGAGGACGGCGCGCAGCTCGGTGCCGCGCATCGCGTCGCCCTCGCCGGGCATCTCCGGCAGTTCCTCGGTCGGGTACTCGTTGAGCTTGCGCCGGCGCCAGGCGCTGATGTGCAGGTTCGTCATCGTGCGGCGCAGGTAGCCGCCGACGGCCGCCTTGTCCGTGATCCGGTCCCAGGCCCGGTAGGTGGAGAACAGCGCGCTCTGCAGCAGGTCCTCCGCCTCGTGCCGGTCGCCCGTCAGGTGGTAGGCGGTCGCGTACAGGGAGGCGCGGCGCTCCTGGACGTAGGCGGTGAACTCCGCCTCCGTCCGGGACGCCGCCGTCGCGTCCCCCGTCTTCTCCCCCGTGGCCCCCGCAGCCGCCCCCGCGGCTGCCGTGGTGCCCTTCGCGTCCCCGTACGTGACCGCGTCGATCGCCACCATGTACGGCGGCCGGACTTCTCCGGGCCCCGTCCGGCGTCGTGCAGGCGCGTGCGAATGACTGCGCTGGTCGTGGTGCTGTGCAGTGTGTTCATCTCGCGCCCCCCGTCGGTGGAGCCAGCCTCGGTCCGATTTCCGTACCGGGCCTCGCTGCCCGATGAACAGAAGCCTGCCGGGCCAGTTTCATCGCGTTGTCCGCCGACTGTCACAGCCCTGCAACAGCCCGGCGGGGCTCGCGGGGGCGCGGCGGGAGCCCGCGCGGAGGGCGCCGGTCGAACTACCGGGCTGACGTAGGCCAGAATGACCACCGTGCCTTCCCTGTTGCTGATCGAGGACGACGACGCCATCCGCACCGCTCTCGAGTTCTCCCTGTCCCGTCAGGGCCACCGTGTGGTGACCGCGGCGACGGGCGAGGACGGCCTGAAGCTGCTCCGCGAGCAGCGGCCGGATCTGATCGTGCTGGACGTGATGCTGCCCGGTATCGACGGTTTCGAGGTGTGCCGGCGCATCCGCCGCACCGACCAGCTGCCGATCATCCTGCTCACCGCGCGCAGCGACGACATCGACGTCGTGGTGGGCCTGGAGTCCGGCGCGGACGACTATGTGGTCAAGCCCGTGCAGGGCCGGGTGCTGGACGCCCGGATCCGCGCGGTGCTGCGCCGCGGCGAGCGCGAGACCAACGACTCCGCCGCCTTCGGCTCGCTGGTCATCGACCGCTCCGCGATGACGGTGACCAAGAACGGCGAGGAGCTCCAGCTCACGCCGACCGAGCTGCGGCTGCTGCTGGAGCTCAGCCGCCGGCCCGGGCAGGCGCTCTCGCGCCAGCAGCTGCTGCGCCTGGTCTGGGAGCACGACTACCTGGGCGACTCCCGGCTGGTCGACGCCTGCGTGCAGCGGCTGCGCGCCAAGGTCGAGGACGTGCCCTCGTCGCCGACCCTGATCCGCACCGTGCGCGGCGTCGGCTACCGCCTGGACGCTCCGCAGTGACCGGACGCGTACGCCGCTGGACCGCCGCCCGGAACGTGATGAAGCTGAGCCTGCGCTGGATAAGCCTGCGGCTGCGGCTGATGCTCGTCTTCGCCCTGGTCGCCCTGGCCGCAGCCGTCTCCGCGTCGGCGATCGCGTACTGGCTCAACCGCGACGCGGTGCTCACCCGCACGCAGGACGCGGCGCTCGACGACTTCCGCAAGTCCCTGCAGGACAACACCGGCACGCTGCCCCTCGGGCCGACCTGTCAGGAGCTGCAGGCCGCGGCCGACCGGATGGCGGCCACGTCGCAGAAGTACGAGGTGCTGCTGATCGGCAGCGGCGAGGGCGGCAAGGCCTGCGCCGCGCCCTCGGACCGTGACCTGTTCTCCCTCAAGGTCGTGCCGAAGTCGCTGCAGGCGGCCGTCAACCGCGAGCGGCGCGTGGACGACTCCAACCGCTACGCGTACCACCTCTACTGGCAGCGGATCACGCTGGAGGGCAAGCCCTATCTGGTGGGCGGCGCGAAGGTGATCGGCGGCGGGCCCACGGGCTACCTGCTGAAGTCCCTGGAGAACGAGCGCGCCGACCTCAATTCGCTGGCCTGGTCGCTGGGCATCGCCACCGGCCTGGCGCTCATCGGCTCCGCGCTGCTCGCGCAGGCCGCCGCGTCGACGGTGCTGCGGCCCGTGCAGCGGCTCGGCGACGCGGCCCGGCGGCTCGGCGAGGGCAAGCTCGACACCCGGCTGCGCGTCTCCGGCACGGACGAGCTGGCCGACCTGTCGCGCACCTTCAACAAGACCGCGGAGTCGCTGCAGAAGCGCGTCGAGGAGCTCAGCGCCCGGGAGGCCGCGAGCCGCCGCTTCGTCGCCGACATGTCGCACGAGCTGCGGACCCCGCTCACGGCCATCACGGCGGTGACGGAGGTGCTGGAGGACGAGGCCGACAACCTCGATCCGATGATCGCCCCGGCGGTGCAGCTCGTGGTGAGCGAGACCCGCCGGCTGAACGACCTGGTGGAGAATCTGATGGAGGTCACCCGCTTCGACGCGGGCACGGCCCGGCTCGTGCTGGACGACGTCGACGTCGCCGACCAGGTCACCGCCTGCATCGACGCCCGCGCCTGGCTCGACGCCGTCGAGCTGGACGCCGAGCGCGGCATCGTGGCCCGGCTCGACCCGCGGCGCCTCGACGTCATCCTCGCCAACCTCATCGGCAACGCCCTCAAGCACGGCGGCTCCCCGGTGCGCGTCTCGGTCCGCACGGAGGACGACGCGCTGCGCATCGACGTGCGCGACCACGGCCCGGGCATCCCCGAGGAGGTCCTGCCGCACGTCTTCGACCGCTTCTACAAGGCGAGCGCGTCCCGGCCGCGCTCGGAGGGCAGCGGCCTCGGCCTGTCCATCGCCCTGGAGAACGCCCACATCCACGGCGGCGAGATCACCGCCGCCAACTCCCCCGAGGGCGGCGCCGTCTTCACGCTCACCCTGCCGCGGGACGCCTCCGGCCTCGCGGAGCAGCCGGCCGGGAACGGGGAGGGCGGCAAGTGAGAGCCACCGCGCACCACCCCGCCGGGCGCCCGCGCCTGAGAACGGCCCTGCGGGGCACCACCGTGGCCGTGGCCCTGCTGGGCACGGCCACGGCGTGCGGCATCCGCGGCACCGCCGTGCCGGTGGACGCGGGCGGGGCGCCGTCGCGCTCGTCGTGCGTCGTGGGGACCGGGCGCGGCATCCCCTCGGGCGCCGCCACCGTGACCGTCCAGCTGGAGTGCACCTCGCAGCTGGTGCCCGTCACCCGCGCGGTGGCCGGGCCCGACACCTCCGAGGACGGCGTGGCCGTCGCCCGCCTGCTCCTCGACGAGCTCCGCAAGGCGCCCTCGAACGAGGAGGCCGAGGCGGGCATGTCCACGGCCGTGCCGCAGCGGCTGACCGTGTCCGGGCCGCGGCCCGGCGACCCGGCCGGGACGCTGCGGCTCGGCCGCGACCCCGGCGAGCTGCCGCAGGTCGGCCTGGCGCAGCTCGTGTGCACGTACGCGGGGACGGCCGCGGCCGACGGCAAGCGGACGGTGATCCTGGGCGGGCCGGCGGAGGAGGAGCGCCCGAAGAGCTACGCGTGCACGGACGAGCTCCGGACCCATCCGGACAGTGCGGACATCACGGGCACCACGGTTTCCTGAGACCCGGGTGCTGCGACGGTGGTCACGGCACCGCCGCGGCCACCGCGCGCCCCGGAATCCCCCGGCGGCGCCCGTCGCCACTCTCCGTCGTCATCCCCCGGAACCGTGCGACCGGCGCACCGCGTCATGTGGGGCGTGCAGGGTCATGGTTACGGCGGTACGCCCGCCCTCCGATACCGCTACCGCCTCGCGGGCTGCGTGCTGCTCGTCCTCCATCTGCTGACGGTCGGCTGGCTCGCCCTGCGGCCGCTGACCGTGCCCTGGGTGTCCGCGGCGCACCTGGAGCCGCTGGCGACGATCCGCGCCGACCTGGCCCTCGGCCCCTGGGAGGCCGCGCGGGCCATAGGGGCGGGGGTGCTGCCGCTCGCCCCGCTGGGCGTGCTCCTGCCCTGGGCGCGGGGCCGCGTCGCGGCGTCACCGCTGGGCTCCCTGACCCGCACGGTCTTCACCGGCGCGATGGTGTCGCTGGCGCTGCAGGTGGTGCAGAGCGGCGTGGTGGGCCAGGTGCTGGACGTGGACGCGCTCCTGCTGAACGTGACGGGGGTGGCGGCCGTGCACCTGGCCGTCGTCCCCGCGACGAGGGCCCGTCTCCGTCGCAGGGGGGACGTGCGGGAGCCGGCACCCATACGCCGGGAGGAGACCCCTCAGGGTGTCACCCCGACGATCCCCAGGGTCCGGATCGCCCCTTAGACCGACGTTCCGGCCGGGTCCGCGGACATAACGTGGAGTCATCGCGAAGCCGGCGGCAGAGACGGGAAAAACGTTCCCGCCCGGTACCGGCGCCCGCGAGACGAGGAGTCGCCGTCATGTCCGCCAAGCTGGTCCGTCCCCGCAACCACAGGATGATCGCCGGGGTGTGCGCCGGTCTGGCCGAGCGCTTCGGGATGTCCCGCACGACGATGCGGGTGATCTTCCTGCTCTCGTGCCTGCTGCCCGGCCCGCAGTTCCTGCTCTACATCGCGCTGTGGATCCTGCTGCCCTCGGAGGGCGCGCACCAGGGCCGCGGGCAGGCCGCGCAGTCCTGGTAGCGGGCCCCTGGCTCGAACCGTCGTCGCGGAAGCGTTCCGCACGCGGACGGCGGGCCGTCCCACCGGATCGGTTCCGGGGGACGGCCCGCCGTCGTACGAGCGGGACGGGCTCGCGGGGATGCGCGGCGCGGGAAGGCGCGCCGGGTCAGCCGCCGATGCCGGAGACCGGCAGGCTGCCGAGCGGCAGCCCGGACAGGGGCGCCAGGAGGCCCGTGTTCCCCTTGTTGTCGGCCGGCAGACCGGTGGCCGTGGCCTGGGCGGTTTCCGGGGCGGCCGCCGGGGCGGCGGCCTTGGTCGCGCCCCGCGGGGCGAGCTCGTGCGTCGGGAGCTGCGGCGCGACGGCCTTGTCCACGGCCTGGGCCGGGGCCGTCAGCATGCCGCTCTGGATCGCGCGGTCCGCCGCGGAGATCACCGGGCCGCCCGCGGGGGCGACCTGGGCGACCTGCTGGATGGGCAGCCCCGCCGTCGTGGTCCGGGCGGTGGTCGTGAGCGATTCGACGGCACCCGCGGTGCCGGCCGCCTGGGCGCTCCCCGCCGCCGCGGCGGCGAAGGCAACACCGAGGGCGGCGGCACCGAGAGTCCTGAAGTTTCCGAGCTTCATCTGAATTCTGTCCTCGCGACGGGGGATTCTTCGAGCGGCACTGCAACCTAGCCACGACTTCCCGGCCGCCGCAATCATTGACACGGCCGGGACGATTAACGTCCCGGCCGTATCCCGCTTTTCCCCGCGGATTCACCGTCCGTTGCGGCCGGTGAGAACGCCGCTGGTCAGAAAGGCCCGCCCGGTCCTACTGGAAGAGCCACTCGGCCTTGAGCTCGGCATAACCGGGCTTGATCACGTCATTGATCATCGCGAGACGTTCGTCGAATGGGATGAACGCGGACTTCATCGCGTTGACGGTGAACCACTGGATGTCGTCCAGCGTGTAGCCGAAAGCCTTCACCAGGTGCTCGAATTCCCGGCTCATGCTGGTGCCGCTCATCAGGCGGTTATCCGTATTGATCGTCGCCCGGAAATGCAGCTTACGGAGAAGTCCGACCGGGTGCTCTTCGTACGAGCTGGCCGCGCCGGTCTGCAGGTTCGACGTGGGGCACATCTCCAGCGGAATGCGCTTGTCCCGGACGTAGGAGGCGAGCCGGCCCAGCTTCGCCTTTCCGTCCTCGCCGATCTCGATGTCGTCGATGATGCGGACGCCGTGGCCGAGCCGGTCGGCGCCGCACCACTGCAGCGCCTGCCAGATCGACGGCAGGCCGAACGCCTCGCCGGCGTGGATGGTGAAGTGGTTGTTCTCGCGCTTGAGGTACTCGAACGCGTCCAGGTGGCGGGTGGGCGGGAAGCCCGCCTCGGCGCCCGCGATGTCGAAGCCGACGACGCCGGAGTCGCGGTAGCGGTTGGCGAGTTCGGCGATCTCCAGGGCGCGGGCCGCGTGCCGCATCGCGGTCAGCAGCGCGCCCACCCGGATGCGGTGGCCGTTCGCCTTCGCCCGGCGCTCGCCCTCGCGGAAGCCCTCGTTGACGGCCTCCACGACCTCTTCGAGGGTGAGCCCGCCCTCCAGGTGCTGCTCGGGCGCGTAGCGCACCTCGGCGTAGACGACGCCGTCCTCGGCCAGGTCCTCGGCGCACTCCGCGGCCACCCGGACGAGGGCGTCGCGGGTCTGCATCACGGCGCAGGTGTGCGCGAAGGTCTCCAGGTACCGCTCCAGCGAGCCGGAGTCGGCCGCCTCGCGGAACCAGACGCCCAGCTTGTCCGCGTCGGTCTCGGGCAGGCCGGTGTAGCCCGTCTCGCGGGCCAGGTCGACGATCGTGCCGGGGCGCAGCCCGCCGTCCAGGTGGTCGTGGAGCAGGACCTTGGGGGCGCGGCGGATCTGTTCGGGATTCGGTCGGGAGTTGGTCTCGGTCGTCATTTCGGCACTCTAGTCCCTACGCGCGTAGATATCAGCGAACGATACGGAACGGTGACCCGTCGGCGGGGTGGACACCACCGGTCCTTCTGCCATCGTTCTGCCATGGCTCAGCAAGCGCTGCCTCAACGGGACCCGGAAGGAACGCAGGAGCGGCTCACGGCACGGCTGGGGAAACCCCTCGGTGCGGGGCGGACGGTGCACGGCGTGGCGCTGCTGCTGCCGGGCGGCCGCGCCACGGGCACCGGGCGGCCCTCGGTCCTCGCCCTCGCGGCCCAGCGGCCGCCGGCCCGCCGGCTGGCCGCGGCGGCCGCGGCGGACGGCCTGGTCGTCCATGTCGTCCACTACCGGCGAAGCGGGTGGAACGGTTCGGCAGCCGACCCCGTGCGGGACGCCGAGTGGGCCGTGGACGAGGTGGTGCGGCGCTACGGCGACGTGCCGGTGTGCCTCGTCGGCACGGACATGGGCGGGCGCGCGGCGCTCCTCGCGGCGGGGCGGCCCGCGGTGACGGCGGTGCTGGCGATCGCGCCCTGGCTGCCACCGCCGGGGCCGGAGCCCGAACCGGTGCGGCAGCTGTGCGGGCGGCGCGTGCTCATCGTGCACGGCACGAACGACGAGCACACGGACCCCGATCTGTCGTTCCGGCTCGCCCAGCGGGCGAAGAAGGTCAACCGGGACGTGTGCCGCTTCGAGGTCCACTCGGACGGGCACGGCCTGCGGCAGCACCGCGCGGAAGTCCGCGCCCTGGCCGCGGACTTCGTGCGCGGCGCGCTCTTCGGCCACCACTTCGCCCGCCCGGTCGCGGACGCGCTCGCGGCTCCGCCGCCGCTGGGTTTGCGCATGCCGCTTGCCTCCGGCTTCGGGGCGAGTCTGGGGTATTGAGGGGGGTACGGGGTACGCGGAGTTCGGCACCGCGGGTGCACGTGCCGTACGGGGGACGCGAAGTTCGGCACCGCGGGTGCACGTGCCGTACGGGGTACGCGGAGTTCGGCACCGCCGGTCACGTCCGTGGGGGTTGCGCGCCGCTGCGGCGGGATTTCTTTGCCTGCGGCAAAGAAAGCTGCACATGCGCCCGCAGGAGTCGCCGAGAGGCCTCGCCTCTCGAATCCGCCGCAGCGGCGAGCAACCAGACTCAACGTTTCCGGCGGTGCCGAACTGGGCGTACCCCGTACGGAACTGGGCGTACCCCGTACGGTACGGAACGCCACCCCGCGGAGCGGTCACCGCGGAAGCAACTGGCCCCTCCGGGACAAAAGGAAGCGTTTGAAGGCCGCCACCGGGGCCGTGTCGGGGTGGCCGTCCAGCCACGCCACCCCGATCTCGCGGAACGCGCGCGGCGCGGTGACCGTCAGCTCCGCGACCCCCGGCCGGGGGACGGCCGGCGGCGGCAGCAGGGCCACGCCGAGGCCCGCAGCGACGAGCCCGCGCAGCGTCTCCGCCTCCTCCCCCTCGAAGGCGATCTTCGGGGTGAACCCCGCCTCCGCGCACACGGCGTCGGTGATGCGCCGAAGCCCGTAGCCCGGTTCGAGGGTGACGAAGAGCTCGGAGGCGGCCTCGGCGAGGCGGATGCGCTTGCGGGAGGCGAGGGGGTGGTCGTCGGGGACGACGAGCCGCAGCTTCTGCTCGTCGAGGCGGCGGGAGACGAGGTCCGGAGCGTCCGGGACGGGCGAGGTGAGGCACAGGTCGAGCTCGCCGTCGCGCAGCCGCTGCAGCATGGACTCGCCGTAGTTCTGCACGAGCTGGAACCGTACGCGCGGATGGTCGGCGCGGAAGGCACGGATGAGCTCGGGTACGGTCTCGGTGCCGAGCGTGTGGAGGAAGCCGAAGGCGATCTTGCCGGCGGCGGGGTCGGCGTCGGCCCGTACGGACTCGGCGGCGCGGTCGACCTCGGACAGGGCGCGGTCGACGGTGGCGAGGAAGGTGCGGCCGGCCGCGGTCAGGGAGACCGTGCGGCCGTGGCGGGCGAACAGGGCGACGCCCAGGTCGTCTTCGAGGCGGGCGATCGAGCGGCTGAGCGTCGACTGCGGCACGCCGATCTGCTGCGCGGCGCGCGTGACGTGCTCGTGGCGGGCGACGGCGACGAACTGCGCGAGCCGCGGAGTGAGGGTGGCGGCCCAGGAGTCGGCCTCGACGTCCGCTGTTACGGGGATGTCTTTTTCATTGCCGGGCGGTGACAAGGGCGGCCGTGACCTGCGTTCATGCAACACAGGATCGATTATCGCCATTCTGTGCATTGGACGCATCAGGCCGGGCTGCCTACGGTTTTCGTATGCCTCCTGCCGATACCGGGGCATCCAGCGTCGTCGTGCGTTCGGGTGCCTCTGCTCTGTCGTCCCTTCACTTCTCTCCCCCGTCCGGCGAGGACACCCGGCTGGAGCCGGGCGGCCCCGGCTACCGCCGGATGAGCTTCGCCCTGTTCGCCGCGGGTGTCGCGACGTTCGCCCTCCTCTACTCCACGCAGGCGCTGCTGCCGGCCATCTCCGGCGGCCTCGGGGTGACGGCCGATCAGGCCAGCTGGACGGTGTCCGCCGCGACGGGCGGGCTCGCCCTCGCGGTCGTGCCGCTGAGCGCCCTCTCCGAGCGCTTCGGGCGCCGCACGATGATGACCGCCTCGCTGTGCGTGGCCGCGTTCGTGGCGCTGCTGGTGCCGCTCGCGCCGAGCCTGGGCTGGCTGGTCGCGCTGCGCGCGGTGCAGGGCGCGGCGCTGGCCGGGGTGCCGGCGTCGGCGATGGCCTACCTCGCGGAGGAGGTCCGGCCGAAGGCGCTGGTCGGCGCGATCGGACTGTTCGTGGCGGGCAACAGCATCGGCGGCATGACCGGCCGGATCCTCGCGGGCTGGGTGGCCCAGGCGTGGGGCTGGCG
>NZ_JBPQTW010000242.1:0-9697 GCF_051386535.1 Streptomyces sp. URMC 127 | reverse complement strand
CACCACCAGCGTCCCCTCACCCAGCTCCGCGGCCACCGCCGCCGACTGCCCGTGCGGCAACGCCAGGAAGACCACGTCATGCCCCGCGAGGGCGTCGGCGGTGGTGGCCTCCAGCACCCGGTCCGCCAGCGGCAGCAGGTGCGGTTGTACGGCGCCGAGCCGCAGGCCCGCGTTGCTGTTCGCGGTGAGGGCCCCGATCCGCACGCCGGGGTGCGCGAGGAGCAGGCGCAGCACTTCGCCGCCTGCGTATCCGCTCGCTCCTGCCACTGCCACACGTACTGCCATCGGGCCCCTCCTGGTCGATGGCATGACTATACGAACGGATGAAGATTTATGCAATGGTGGGTGCGGAAAACGTTCGCGCGCGCCTGTGCGCCGCCGCCGGCTGCCGCACCGCCGCGGCCCCGGAAGACGAAACCGCCCCGGCCGGGCAGGATGCCGGCCGGGGCGGAACGGTTTACCGTGCGCCGCGGGCGCGTCAGACCAGGGTCGCCAGGGCCTGGTTGAACGTCGCCGACGGGCGCATGACGGCCGAGGCCTTCTTCACGTCGGGCTGGTAGTAGCCGCCGATGTCGGCCGGGGAGCCCTGCACCGCGATCAGCTCGTCGACGATGGTGCCCTCCTGCTCGGTCAGCGTCTTGGCCAGCGGCCCGAACGCCTCGGCGAGCTGCGCGTCGTCGGTCTGCTTCGCGAGCTCCTGGGCCCAGTAGAGCGCCAGGTAGAAGTGGCTGCCGCGGTTGTCGATGCCACCGAGGCGGCGGCTCGGCGACTTGTCCTCGTTGAGGAAGGTGCCGGTGGCGCGGTCGAGCGTCTCGGCGAGGACCTTGGCGCGGGCGTTGCCCGTGGTCGCCGCGAGGTGCTCGAAGCTGGCCGCCAGGGCGAAGAACTCGCCGAGGCTGTCCCAGCGGAGGTAGTTCTCCTTGACGAGCTGCTGCACGTGCTTGGGCGCGGAGCCGCCGGCGCCGGTCTCGAACAGGCCGCCGCCGTTCATGAGCGGGACGACGGACAGCATCTTGGCGCTGGTGCCGAGCTCGAGGATCGGGAACAGGTCCGTCAGGTAGTCGCGCAGGACGTTGCCGGTGACGGAGATCGTGTCCTCGCCGCGGCGGATGCGCTCCAGCGAGAACTTGGTCGCCTCGACGGGCGACATGATCTCGATCTGCAGGCCCTCGGTGTCGTGCTCCGGCAGGTACGCCTTGACCTTCTCGATGAGCTTCGCGTCGTGGGCGCGGTTCTCGTCGAGCCAGAAGACGGCCGGGGCGCCGGTGGCGCGGGCGCGGGTGACGGCGAGCTTGACCCAGTCGCGGATCGGGGCGTCCTTGGCCTGGCACATGCGGAAGATGTCGCCCTGGCCGACCGCCTGCTCCAGGACCGCGTTGCCCGCGGCGTCGAGGACCCGCACCGTGCCGGTGACGGGGATCTCGAAGGTCTTGTCGTGGCTGCCGTACTCCTCGGCCTTCTGGGCCATGAGGCCGACGTTGGGCACGGAGCCCATCGTCGCCGGGTCGAGGGCGCCGTTGGCGCGGCAGTCCTCGATGACGGCCTGGTAGACGCCCGCGTAGCTGCTGTCCGGGAGGACGGCGAGGGTGTCGGCCTCCTGGCCGTCCGGGCCCCACATGTGGCCGGAGGTGCGGATCATGGCCGGCATGGAGGCGTCGACGATGACGTCGCTCGGGACGTGCAGGTTCGTGATGCCCTTGTCGGAGTCGACCATCGCCAGGGCCGGGCCCTCGGCGAGCTCGGCGTCGAAGGAGGCCTTGATCTCCTCGCCCAGGTGGGGGAGGGTCTCCAGGCCCTTGAGGATGCCGCCGAGGCCGTCGTTCGGGCTCAGGCCGGCCGCGATCAGGACCTCGCCGTACTTCGCGAAGGTCTTCGGGAAGAAGGCGCGGACCACGTGGCCGAAGATGATCGGGTCGGAGACCTTCATCATCGTGGCCTTCAGGTGCACGGAGAACAGCACGCCCTCGGCCTTGGCGCGGGCGACCTGCTGCGCGAGGAACTCGCGCAGCGCGGCCACGCGCATGACGGAGGCGTCGACGACCTCGCCCGCGAGGACGGGGACCGACTCGCGCAGGACGGTGGTGGAGCCGTCGTCGCCCTTGAGCTCGATGCGGAAGGCGCCGTCCTCGGCGACGACCACGGACTTCTCGGTGGAGCGGAAGTCGTCGACGCCCATCGTGGCGACGTTCGTCTTCGAGTCGGCCGACCAGGCGCCCATGCGGTGCGGGTGGGCCTTGGCGTAGTTCTTGACCGACGCCGGGGCGCGGCGGTCGGAGTTGCCCTCGCGCAGGACCGGGTTGACGGCGCTGCCCTTGACCTTGTCGTAGCGGGCGCGGATCTCGCGCTCCTCGTCGGTCTTCGGGTCGTCCGGGTAGTCCGGCAGGGCGTAGCCCTGGGCCTGCAGCTCGGCGACGGCGGCCTTCAGCTGCGGGATGGACGCCGAGATGTTCGGCAGCTTGATGATGTTGGCCTCGGGCTTCTTGGCCAGCTCACCGAGCTCGGCGAGCGCGTCGGGGATGCGCTGCCCCTCCTCCAGGTACTCGGGGAAGTGGGCGATGATGCGCCCCGCCAGGGAGATGTCACGCGTCTCCACGGTGACCCCGGCCTTCGAGGCGTAGGCCTGGACCACGGGCAGGAACGAGTGCGTGGCCAGGGCCGGGGCCTCGTCGGTGTGCGTGTAAATGATGGTCGAGTCAGTCACCGGGTGCTCCGCTCCACGTCTGTAACATTGCTCGACATCAAGATATCTCGTGCCGGAGCCCCTCTCGACAGGACCCTGGCCACACTCACGTGTCACATCGGCGGGCCGCCGCCCGTCATCTCTCCGAGGGACCGCGACGAGAGAGTGTGACCGATGAACGAGATCGAATTCCTGGCGGAGCGCTTCGAGGCCCACCGCCCCCGCCTGCGGGCGGTCGCCTACCGCATGCTCGGCTCGCTCAGCGAGGCGGACGACGCCGTGCAGGAGGCGTGGCTGCGGCTCGGCCGCTCCGGCGCGGACGGCATCGCCAACCTCGGCGGGTGGCTGACGACGGTCGTCGGCCGGGTGTGCCTCGACATACTGCGCTCGCGCGCGTCGCGGGCCGAGGAGCCGCTGGACGTACGGGTGCCCGATCCGGTCGTGAGCCGCGGCGCGGAGGAGGTCGACCCCGAGCAGGAGGCGCTCCTCGCGGATTCGGTCGGCCTCGCCCTGCTGGTCGTGCTGGACACGCTGGATCCGGCCGAGCGGCTGGCCTTCGTCCTGCACGACATGTTCGGCATGCCGTTCGACGAGATCGCGCCGATGGTCGGGCGGACCACGGCCGCGGCGCGGCAGCTCGCGAGCCGGGCGCGCCGCCGGGTGCGGGGCGCGGCCACGGAGCCCGAGGCGGACCTCACCCGGCAGTGGAAGGTCGTCGACGCCTTCATGGCGGCCTCGCGGGCCGGCGACTTCGACGCACTGCTGTCCGTGCTCGACCCGGATGTGGTGCTGCGGGCCGATGCCGGGGCCGGGCGCGGGGGCATGTCGCAGGAGGTCCGCGGCGCGCGGGAGGTGGCGGGGCAGGCGCTGCTGTTCCGGTCTCCGGCGCTGTTCGCGCGGCGGGTGCTGGTCAACGGCGCGGCGGGCGTCATCACGGCCCTGGAGGGGCGGCTCATCTCCGTGCTGGGGTTCACGATCGCCGACGGCCGGATCGTCGAGATCGACATCCTGGCGGATCCGGAGCGGCTGGGGCGGCTCGATGTCCGGACGGAGTCCTGATCCGGGGGCGGGGGCGTACGGGATGACGGGCCGGCCTGTACGGATTCGGTCCATACGGATTCGGCTCGTACGGATTCGGTCCGTACTGGTCAGCGCTTCGCGGCCTGCGTCTCGCTTCCGTCGCCGAGCGACTGCAGGAGCGTCCCGAGGCTCGCCGCGAGCGCGTCGCGCTCCGCTTCCGTGAGCGCGGCGAGCAGGCGGGCCTCGGTGGCGACGTGGTCGGGCAGGGCCGCGTCGATGAGCTCACGGCCGGCGGCCGTGAGCGCGACCACGACGCTGCGGCCGTCGGAGGCGCTGGGGCTCCGGCTCACCAGGCCGCGGGCTTCCAGCCGGTCGAGGCGCTGGGTGATCGCCCCAGAGGTGACCATCGAGGAGCGCATGAGCTCGGCCGGGGTCAGGCTGTGCGGCGGGTCGCTGCGCCGCAGCGTGGCGAGGACGTCGAAGGACGCGGCGTCGAGCCCGTGGGCGGTGAAGGTGCGGCGCAGTTCGGCGTCCACGATCCGCGCGAGCCGCGAGAGCCGCCCGATCACTGCCATGGGCGAAACATCCAGGTCGGGGCGGCGCGCGGCCCACTGTTCGAGCACTCGGTCGACGTGATCTGCCATAGGTCGAGGGTAGGCGATCGGGAGCCGTTTCCTTAGCGGTGAGGTACCTCACGGGTCACATCCGACCCAGATGTCTTAGCGGTGAGATACATTGCCTTAGTGCTAAGCAACCGAGTCGGAATCCTTGTGCTCACCGCCCTGGCGCCCGCCGTCTGGGGCACCACCTACCTCGTCACGACGGAACTGCTCCCGCCCGGCCGCCCGCTGCTCGCGGCCGTGGTCCGCGCCCTGCCCGCCGGGCTGGCGCTCGTCGCCGTCACGCGGCGCCTGCCGCAGGGCATCTGGTGGTGGCGGGCGCTGGTCCTGGGCGCGCTCAACATCGGCGTGTTCTTCGCGCTGCTGTTCGTCGCCGCGTACCGGCTGCCCGGCGGGGTCGCGGCGACCGTCGGCGCGATACAGCCGCTCCTGGTCACCCTCCTCGCCGCCGGGCTGCTCGGCGAACGACTCGCCCCGCGCACGCTGATCGCCGCCGTCACCGGGGTCGCGGGCGTCAGCCTGCTCGTCCTGCGGGCGGACGCACGGCTGGACGGGCTCGGTGTCGCCGCCGCGGCCGGCGGTGCGGTCGTCATGGCCACCGGTGTCGTCCTCAGCAAGCGCTGGGCGCCGCCCGCGCCGCTGCTCGCGACCACCGGGTGGCAGCTCGTCGCGGGCGGCCTGCTCCTCCTCCCCGTCGCCCTCTTCGTCGAGGGCCCGCCGCCGCTCGCCCCGACCGGAGCGAACCTGGCCGGCTACGGCTACCTCGCCGTCATCGGCTCGGCGCTCGCGTACGCGCTGTGGTTCCGCGGGATCCGGCTGCTCTCCCCCACCGAGGTCACGTTCCTCGGGCTGCTCAGCCCGCTGGTCGCGACGGCGGTGGGATGGCTGGCGCTCGGTCAGGAACTCACCCCGGCCCAGGGGTTCGGTGCGGTCGTCGTCCTCGGGTCGCTCGTCGCGGCGCAGGCGGGGCGGGGGCGGGTTGCGGGCGCTTCCGCGGCCCGTCCGATGACCTCGGCCTCGGCCGGACCCTCCTCTTCCTCTTCCTCTTCCTCCGCACAGCACAGGAGCTGACAAGCCATGCGCATCACCGTCTTCGGAGCAGCCGGCAACGTGGGGAGCCGGGTGGTGGCCGAGGCCCTCTCCCGCGGCCACCACGTCACCGCGGTCGTACGCGACGCCGCCCGCTTCCCCGAGCTGCCGTCCGCGGCCGAGGCCCGTACCGGCGACGCCGCCGACGCGGACGACGTGGCGCGGCTCAGCGCCGGGCAGGACGTCGTGATCGGGGCGACCCGCCCCGCACCCGGCAGCGAGCGGCAGCTCGTCGCCGCCACGGAGGGGCTGCTGGCCGGGCTCGCCCGCACGGGGGTGCGGCTGCTGCTCGTCGGCGGCGCGGGCAGCCTGATCCTGCCCGGCACCGGGGGTACCACCGTGATCGACGGGCCCGGGTTCCCCGCCGGCTGGCGGCCCATCGCCCTGGCCTGCAACGACCAGCTCGCGGCCTGCCGCGCGAACCGGCAGGTGGACTGGGCCTACCTGAGCCCGGCCGCCCTGCTGGAACCGGGCGAGCGCACCGGCCGCTACCGGGTGGGCGCCGACGAACTCCTCACGGACGCCGAGGGCGTCTCGGCCGTCTCCATGGAGGACCTGGCCGTAGCCCTCCTGGACGAGGCGGAACGCCCGAAGCACCACCGGACGAGGTTCACGGTGGCGTACTGACCGCGGGGGCGTGCCGGCCGGCACGAACTGCTTCGGCGGTACGGCACCGCCGGACCGGTTCGCGATGGTTGCGCACCGCCGCGGCGGAGGAAACGTGCCGGACCGGCACCGCGTGCGCACTCCCGCCCCGGGCAGAAAAAGCCGCCGCCACGGCGGAGACCGGCGGTGCCGTACCGACCGGCAGTCCGGCACCGCCGGACCGGTTCGCGGTGGTTGCGCACCGCGGCGGCGGAGGGAATGTGCGGCCCGGCACCACATGCGCACTCCCGCCCCGCGCAGAAAAAGGCGCCACCACGGCGAAGACCGGCGGTGCCGTGCCAACCGGCAGTCCGGCACCGCCGGAACGGTTCGCGGTGGTTGCGCACCGCCGCGGCGGAGGAAACGTGCCGGACCGGCACCACGCACACGACCGCCGCCGCGCCGGCCGGCGCAGCCGCGTCAGCGGGGACGCACGCCTTGGAGGCGTTCCAGTTCGCGGCGGTCGCGCTTCGTGGGGCGGCCCGTGCCGCGGTCGCGGACGGCTGCCGCCGCCACGTGCTCGCGCGGCGGCTCCGGCGGGGAGTTGTCGACGTAGCACTCCGCCGCGACGGGCGCACCCACCCGCTTGCTGATGAGCCGCTTCACGACGACGATGCGCTCGCGCCCCGCGAGCCGCACCCGTACCTCATCCCCCACCCGCACCGGCTGGGCCGGCTTGGCGCGCTCGCCGTTGACGCGCACGTGCCCCGCGCGGCAGGCCGTGCCCGCCGCGGAGCGCGTCTTGGCGAGCCGTACGGACCAGATCCAGCTGTCGACCCGTACCGGGCCGCTCCCCACGTCCGAAACCATGTCTCCGACTCTAGCCGGATGCGCTCGCAACCCCGTGGAACGCCGTCCGCAGCCGCCCCACGCCCTCGGCCAGCTCCGCCACGCCCGCGGCCGACGCGAAGCTGAGCCGCAGGTGAGGGGCGGCGGACTCGGCGGGGTAGGAGGGCCGGCCCGAGGCGACGGCGACGCCGGCCCGCAGGGCGGCCACGGCCACCGCGTCCTCGTCCGTGCCGTCCGGGAGCCGGGCCCACATGTGGAAGCCGCCGGGCGGGACGAACTCGACGGTGACGCCGGGAAGTTCGCGGCGCAGCGCGGTGAGCAGTGCCTCCCGGCGGATGCGCAGCTCGGCGGCGACGGTGCGCCGGTGGCGGGTCCAGGCGGGCGAGCCGACGAGTTCGAGGGCGGCTTCCTGCAGCGGCCGTGGCACGAAGAAGCTGTCGACGACCTGGATGGCCCGCAGGCGTTCGAGGACGGGCCCGCGGGCGGCGAGCGCGCCCACGCGCAGGCTGGGCGAGGTGGCCTTGGTGAGGGAGCAGACGTGGACGACGATGCCGTCGGGGTCGTCGGAGGCGAGCGTGGGCGGCAGCGGCGGGGCGTCCTCGTGGGCGAGGCGCCGCGCGAAGTCGTCCTCGATGACGAAGGCGCCGGCCTCGCGGGCCACCCGGAGGACCTCGCGCCGCCGGTCGTCGGCCAGGACCGCGCCGGAGGGGTTCTGGAAGAGCGGCTGGCAGACGAACACGCGGGCGCCGCTCGCCCGGAACGCGTCGGCGAGCAGGTCCGTGCGCACGCCGTACGCGTCCGCCGGGACGGGCACGGGGCGCAGGCCGGAGGCGCGGGCGACGGCGAGCATGCCGGGATAGGTCGGGGACTCGACGAGGACGGGCGCGCCCGGCGGGGCCAGGGCCCGCAGGGCGGCGGTCAGCGCGCTCTGCCCGCCCGCGGTGATCAGCACTTCGGAGGCGGCGAGGGTGCCAGCCGGCCCGCCGATCTCGCGGGCGAACCAGGCGCGCAGCTCGGTCACCCCGTCGATGGGCGGGCGGCCCCACGCGCCGGGGCGCCGGCCGGCGCGGCCGAGGGCCGCGGCGAGGGCGCGCTCGGGTTGCAGGGAGGGGTGGAGGTAGCCGCCGCTGAGCTCGATGACGCCGGGCGGCGGCTCGGCGAGCGTGGTGAGCACGCCCGTGGCGTCGACGGCGCGCGGGACCGCCTCGGCGGCGCTCTCGGCGCTGAGGGCGACCTGCTGCCAGGAGGTGTCGCCGAGGCGTGCGGGCGCGCCGTGCGGGGCGGCGCGGAAGGCGCCCGCTCCGGGGCGGGTGACGACCAGCCCCTCCGCGGCGAGCGCGGCGAGCGCCCGCGAGACGGTGACGGGGCTGGCGCGGAAGCGCTCGACGAGGGCCCGGCTGGACGGCAGCTTCTCACCGGGAGAGTAGCGGTTCAGCTCTCTTCTCAGGGTTCCGGCCAGTTCAGCGACGCTGTTACGCTCGTGCATGAGAGTCAAAGATAGCGCTATCCACCCGACTGCGATAGCAGTCCAGGCCCCCGCGGCCCCCGCCGTCGCACGTGGGACCCGCACCGGCATCCTGCTCGCCGCCCTGGGCGTGGCCGCCTTCTCGCTGACGTTCCCCGCGACGGCCTGGGCCCTGGAGGGCCTCGGCCCGTGGTCGCTGGTCAGCTGCCGGATGCTGCTCGGCGGCCTGATCGCCGGCGGCTGCCTGCTGGCGCTGCGCGTACGGGCTCCGGCGCGCCGCCACTGGCCGGCGCTGTGCGCGGTGGCCGGCGGCACGGTCGTCGGCTTCCCCCTGCTGACCACGCTGGCCCTGCAGACGTCCACCACCTCGCACGCCGCCGTCGTCGTGGGCCTGCTGCCGCTGACGACGGCCGCGTACTCGTCCGTACGGAACGGGACGCGCCACTCGCGCACGTTCTGGGGCGCTGCCGTCGTGGGCGCCGCCGTGGTGATCGCCTTCGCCGTGCAGCAGAGCGGCGGCAGCCCTTCGACCAGCGATCTGTACCTGTTCGCGGCGCTGCTCGTGTGCGCCGCGGGGTACGCGGAGGGCGGGCAGCTGGCGCGGGAGATGCCCGGCTGGCAGGTCATCGCCTGGGCGCTGGTGCTGTGCCTGCCGGTCGCGGCCGCCGGCGCGGCGGTGGCGCTGCCGGCCGAGCCCGTACGGATCACGGGCCACACGGTCGCGGGGCTGCTGTGGCTGGCCGCGGGCTCGCAGTTCGTGGGCATGTGGGTGTGGTACCGCGGCATGAGCGCGATCGGCGTGCCGCGCGCCAGCCAGTTGCAGCTGGCCCAGCCGCTGCTCACCCTGGTCTGGTCGGTGCTGCTGCTGGGCGAGCACCTGACGCCCGCGGCGCCGGTGGCCGCGGTGGCGGTGCTCGTGTGCATCGGGGTGACGCAGCGGGCGCGCGGCTGAGACCGCCCGTTGACCGCGTTGCTCCACCTGGCCGAGGGGCGGGCCATATACCGCCGGTCACCGTAGACTTGGGACCATCCCAGCACATCTCGGATCGCGAATCTCGAACGGAACTCGAACAGAAGGGCACCGTCGATGCATGCGAGCAAAGGTGACCGCCTGGTGGTCCACGGTCGGGTCGTCGGCAAGGAGGACCACGTCGTGGAGATCGTGGAGGTGCTGGGCCCCGACGGCACGCCGCCGTACCGGGTCCGCGCCGAGAACGGCCACGAGACGATCATGTCGCCCGGCCCGGACTCCGTGGTCGACCACCGCAAGGCGGGCGATCAGCAGTAGCTGAGCCGGGTTTGTGCCGCGGCGGCGGCGCTCAGCACGATGCGAGGCGATCCGGCGGGGGGGGGGGGGGGGGGGGGGGGGGGGGGGGGGGGGGGGGGGGG